>JAFMJK010000207.1 GCA_017853515.1 Chthoniobacterales bacterium
CACTACCTTGACACGGTAGGGGTCACAGGTTCGAACCCTGTATCGCGCACCATTTTTTCCATGAACACCATCGAAGCGATCAGGGCGCGGCGCGCCATCAAGCACTACGATCCGAACCACAAGATGTCGGCCGACGAAGAGCGGCAACTGCTCGAACTGGCCATGCTTTCGCCGACCGCTTTCAACATACAAAATTGGCGCTTCGTTGTTGTCCGCGATATGGAGACTCGCCAAAAAATCCGCGCCGTCGCCTGGGATCAGGCGCAAGTGACGGAAGCCTCGTTGCTCGTCGTCCTTTGCGCCAACCTCAAAGCCTGGGAGCAAGACCCCGCCAAATATTGGCGCAACGCTCCCAAGCCGGTGCAGGAGTTCTTGGTCCCGGCCATCGACCAGTATTATCAGGGCAAGCCGCAGGTGCAGCGCGACGAGGCGATGCGTTCATGCGGTCTGGCCGGCCAGACCATCATGCTGGCGGCCAAGGCCATGGGCTACGACACCTGCCCGATGGACGGCTTCGACTTCGATGCCGTGGGCAAAATCATCAACCTTCCGTCCGACCACGCCATCGCCTTCATGATCGCCGTCGGCAAGAAGACGCAGGACTCGTGGCCGCGTCCCGGCCAGCTTTCCTACGATCAGGTTGTGCTCGAGAACGGTTTCTAGGCGCGCGGGCGCCTCAACAACCATCCGCAGCGCATGAGCGAACCGGTGCGCAAGCGGGAGATTTTCGGGTGGTGTTGCTACGACTTCGCCAATTCGGCGTTCATCACGGTGGTCATCACCGTGATCTTCGGTCCCTACTTCGCTGGCGTGATTGCGGCGGGCAACCCGGCGGCCAACACGCTCTGGAGCGCGACGCTCGGCGTGTCCCAGGCTGTCGTGATTGTTTTCGGCCCGGCTCTCGGGGTGATGGCTGACGTCACCGGCTCGAAGAAAAAATTTCTCCTCTCCATGATGTGGATCTGCGCCTCGGCCACGGCGCTGCTTTGGTTCACCGGTCCCGGGACGGTCTGGCTCGCCGCGCTGTTGGTGGTGGCGGCCTACGCGGCGTTCTCGTTCGGGGAAAATTTCTGCGCCAGCTTCCTCAGCGAACTGAGCACGCCCGGGAATGTCGGGCGCGTTTCGGGTTACGGATGGAGCTTCGGCTATTTCGGTGGCCTCACCGCGCTCGCGCTTGCTTTGGGGGTTATCCGCCTCACGGACAGTATTCCTTTGGTTTTTCCGGTCACCGCCTTGCTCATGGTCGCCGCGACGGTTCCCGTGGTTCTGCTCTTGCGCGAGCGGAAGCAACCGGAGGGCGTCAAGGGGCAATGGATGCGCTTGGGGTGGGAAAGCATCATCAACGCCGCGCGGGATATTCCCGCGCACCGGGAGCTTTTCAAATTTCTCGTCTCGTTCTTTTTCTACATGAGCGGTCTCGGGGCGGTGGTGGCCTTCGCCGCGATCTACGCGGAGAAGGTTCTCGGTTTCTCGACGATGGAGAACATCGTTCTTTTCGCTTCTTTGCAAGTGAGCAGCGCGGTCGGTGCGTTTCTTTGCGGTTCCTTGCAGGACAAGTTCGGTTCGCGCGCGACGCTCACCGTGGCGCTGCTGCTCTGGTGTGCCGTGGCGGTGGGCGCTTATTTCAGCGCCGGCAAACCTGCGTTCTTCATCGTGGGGAATGTGGCCGGTCTGGCCATCGGATCCAGCCAAGCGGCGAGCCGTGCCGTGGTGACGCTGCTTTCCCCGCGCGATCGGGCCGCGGAGTTCTTCGGATTCTGGGGGGTCTTCGGCAAACTCGCGGCGATCGCGGGGCCGCTGGCCATGGGTGTGCTGGCCGATACGGTCGGTTTGCGCGAGTCCATCCTCATCACCCTGGTCTTTTTCCTCGCCGGGCTCGCTGTGCTCCGAACCGTGCGGATTCCCGCGCGCGCTTCCTGATATCGGGTTTGCCGCACGGGGGCCTTTGCGGCCAAAGTGCGGGGTGCTTCTCGCGGCTGCCGACATAAGTCCGATGTTTTCCCTGCTGGCGCTGATGCTGGTGGGCGTCGTCGCGGTGTCGCTGCTCCTGCTGCGTCTGCAGCAATCGTTGCTTGTTGCCTACTTCCTCTGCGGCATTGCCATTGCCAACACGGGACTGCTCGAAGGTGTGACGGGCGAGGGGACAACGGAAGCCGTGGCCACCATGTCGGAATACGGCGTCATGATGCTCCTCTTTGTCCTCGGAATGGAATTTTCCCTGAGCGAACTGCGTCATCTTCGCCGCTACGCTTTTACCGGCGGAACTTTGCAGGTCACGCTGACCATGGCTGCCGCGGCCGCGGCGACCGCGTGGTTTTTCCATTTTTCCCATGCGCAAATCCTGGTGGTGGCAGTGGCCTGCGCGCTGAGTTCGACGGCGATCAGTGTGAAACTTTTCCAAGACATGGAGATCTCGGCCAGTTCCGGGGCGCGTCTGGCCCTCGGCATCGCGATTTTCCAGGACCTGTTCGTCATCCTTTTCCTCGTGTTGCTTCCGGCTCTTTTTCTTCCGGGTGGTTCGACCGGCGAAGTCTTGGCGCCGACCATCGCGTTGACCCTGGCCAAAGGCGTGGCTTTTGTGGGCATTTCCGTTCTCCTCGCCCGCTACGTCATCCCGCGCGTTCTCCACGCCGTGGCCGTGACCCGCAGTCGGGAGCTTTTCACGCTGACCGTGGCCGGCTTGTGCCTCGGGGTGGCTTTCCTTGGCGCGGTGATGGGACTGAGCGTTGTCTTGGGGGCCTTTGTGGCCGGACTTGCCGTGAGCGAGTGCATGTATAAGCACCGGATTTTGTCCGATGTTGCGCCGATCAAGGATTTGTTCCTGACCATTTTCTTTGTCTCCGTCGGGTTGGGGATTCACATCCAGCCGCTTTTGCACGATTGGGCGATGATTTTGTCCGTCGCTGCCGGCCTGACTGTGGGAAAAACCGTCCTTGTCGCGCTCATCGCCCGGTTTCTCGGACTGGGCTGGCGTGCTGCCGCCTATGCGGGCATCGGCCTGGGCAGCGCCGGCGAATTTTCCCTCGTTTTGATGGGGCGCACGGCGGACATGACGACCTGGCCTGGGGATGCCAACCAACCGCTGCTCGCGGCCATGGCTTTCTCCATGGCCATGGTGCCGGTGCTCATGCGCTTTGCCGCTCCTCTGGGCAATTGGATGGAGAAGAATTTCCCGGGCCTCCTCAAATTCGAGCGGTCGCGCCCCACGCCACCCCGGGGGTCACTCGATCTTTCCGAACACGCCATTGTCTGCGGATACGGACCTGTGGGCCAGGCTTTGGTCGCCGCGCTCTCCGCGCAGGGTGTGCCGACCGTGGTGGTCGACCTCAATGCCGAAGCGATACGCAAGCTGCAAAGCAAAGGCCAGCCGGCCCTCTTTGCCGATGCGGCGCAGAGCGAGGTGTGGGACCTCTGCGGGGTCGATCGCGCGAGACTCGTGGCATTCACCTTTCCCGCAACGCCCGCGGTGGAGCATGCCATCAACGTGGTGCGCGACAAAAGTCCGTCGATCGCCATGATGGCGCGAACGAAGTTCCGTAAGGAGGCCGAGCGATTGGCCGATTTGGGCGCGGATATCGTCGTTCTCGACGAGGAGGAAAGCGGGCGCGCGCTGGTCAAACGCGCACTCGGTGTTCTCCACCTCGACCACACTGCCGAGAGCTTTGCCATGTAGTCTTCGCTCTTCCGCGAC
>JAFMJK010000023.1 GCA_017853515.1 Chthoniobacterales bacterium
GCCCGCAAAGCGCGAGAGAGGCACGGAGGGTTCACCGCAAGAGCGCGGACGAAACGCAATCGGCACCGCGGCCTCCCGCCACTTGGCGCGCTTGATTTGCACCGCAAGAGCAATGTTCGCAAGGTCGAAGTCGGCTGAGATAGAGTCGACGAGGGGGCGCAGATTCTACGTTCGCATCAAGCGGTAGGGCACATTGGCATCGATGCATGCGGCGCCTGAGGAGGCCCGGACAACGGCTTTGACCAAAATACTGGCCAAGACGCGCTTCAGGCCGTCTTTACGCTTGGCCCGATGGCCATAGACCACGTCGTGACTGTGGCGCGCGGCCCAGACGGCCGAAAAAAACGCCGGATCGCATTGTCCATCGGAGTCGATCTGGAAGACCCACGGAATCTGGCGATCGCACGCGATCCGGTATCCCTCGAGACAGGTCTGCCCATGGCCGCGGTTGGCGTGGCGCATGACTTCAAGGTGGAGAGCAGGGTGATCGCGCTTCCAATTATGAAGAACCTCGGGAGTCGCATCAGTGGATCCGTCGTCGATGACCAAGATGCTGTAATCGGCGCCGGACCGTTCGAGTTCCGCAGTCCATTCATCGAGAACCGATGCAACAGACTGCTGCTCGTTGAAGGCCGGAATAACGACCAAAAGCTCCGCGGGCACGCCCTGTTGCTACGCACGGAGACCTTCACGCACAAACCCAAACCAAGGCGCCGCCGGCTGCCGCCCTTCCCCGACAACGCCCGCCTCACCTCCTCCACCCCGGCCGGCCCGACGAAGCACATGATGACATTCTTAAGAATGTCATCATGTGCGATTGCTGGATTCACGCCCCGGATGAAGGAGCTCGGGAGCGCATCCTTGCGGCGGGAAACTCGTAGCCAGAAGGACCCTGACTGCTGCGGGATTCGGCGTGCTCGCCAGACAATTGGAAGGGGCCTCAAATCAGCCGGTCCAGGAAAGCCAAAATGTTGCGGGTGCCGTCTGCGAGCCTGAGACGGACTTCGCGCGCTTTATGGCGCTTGGTTACCAATCCGGAGAGGGCCAAGCGCCGCACGTGCTCGCTCGCTGTTTTGATCTCGATTTGCAGCTTTTCAGAAATCTCGCCGATACAAAGATCGGGTTGGTCGCGGAGCAGTTGCAGGATCTCGATGCGCCGATGGTTGGCAAAGCCTTTGACGATTCGTTCCAAGCGCTTGGTCTTGGCCGTTTCCGCGCGGACCACACTCGTTCTTGGACGCATAGGCATGTTTCTGCCGCACCCAATGCAGCCGGTCAAGCTATGATGACATTCTTAAGAATGTCATCATGGCAATCGAACATTATGCGTCGCTATGGAGCCGGTGTGCGCGGAACATTGGACGGGATGCGTCGGCGTCTGCCGTAAAAGCTTCGGACGGTTGAATGTTTTTTGGAGCGTTGGTGCTAGATTTTCCAGAATGACGGCTTCCTATTTTGGGGCGGGAAGCGGCTTAGAGAGATGGGATCAGATAAGCCCCACGCCAACTGTGACCAAAGCTTTCGTCGTGGTCGGGTATGTCTTGCGGCACGGTCCCGACCAAGAGAGCGGAACTACGCGCGGTTATTCGGCAGGAGATGCGGCCTGGATGACGGGTGCTTCGGCGACGACTTCGGACTTCGCTTGTTCCGGTGGTGCTTCGGCTGGTGGTTTGGGGGGATTTTTCGGGGGCGGGACGGATTCGAGGCGGGTGTCGGCGTATTCGGTGACGTAGCCTTCGTGGGTCAGCCAAAGAAGATCTTGGGTTACGGCTTCGCGGGCGGCTTCTTCGGGGGATTTGAGGGGAATAACCGTGACTTCGGGAGCGGGAGTTTCGAGGACGGGCTTGGATTCGGGCGAAGACTCGACAGGGGCAGCAGATTCCGGCGCCGGCGATGGCTCCGCTGCAAAAGGGGCCGACACATGAGATGCGGCCGGAGGCGTATCTGCAGGGGCAACAGTCTCGGGAGATGAGGCGGTTTTCGGCGCCGGGGACGGTGCCGCTACATCGGGAAGCGGCGCGAGGGCGTCGAGGAGTTCCTGGCGGCGGATGGATTTTTTGGCGCGGATGAGGTCGATGATTTTCCGGATGGAGTCGCTCACCGCGATTTCCTCGAGGTTGAGGTGGCGCGGGCGGGCGGCGGAGACGAACGTTGTTTTGTTTGCGCTCTTGTGGAAACGGAGTCCGGCTTCGGTCAAGGCGCGGCTCAGGCTTTGCGCGAGCTTGAGAGGGAAACGCTCTTCCTCTTCTTTGGCGTAATTGAGCAAGGGAGCAAGCGCGGCATCGACGCGCGCGTTTTTAGGATCACCCGGAACTTTGGCTTCGGCGACAAACCGGATCTGCGCGGCCGCGTGGTTTTGCAGGAAGTGCTGTTCGACCGCGGCGAGATTTTCCAGCTTCTCCGGATTCTCGCCTTCCTTCGGGAAATAGTGGGTGACTTTCGACGCGGCGGCGCGCCACTTCTCGATGACTTCCGGGTCGCGCTCCATGCGGACGCGCGAGCGGAAGGTCTCGAAGTCCATGCGCGAAAATCTCTCGCGATGGAGTTCGCGCAGACGGCGTTCGTAGTCATGGAGATTGGTCGGTCCGAGCAGAGTGCCGGACATGCCGCAGACGCCGATGGAGGCAAAGTTGCCCTTGGGCGGTTCGATCTCGACGATTTCGGCGCGGTAGAAATCTTCCAGACGCGTGCGCAAAATGTGCCGGGCGGCATTTTCCTGCGACATCCAGACACTGCCGTCGGCGCCGATATGGAACGGTCCCTCGGGCGGCTTGGGCGCGGAACTGAGGTCGACCGTGAATGACGCGGGATTGCGGAGAAGAATGCGCGCGATGTCGAAAAGGCTGTAGGTGCGTCCGGTTTGGCGGATTTGTTTCACCACGGTTTCGACGGCGGGCGGCGTGGCGGTGAAGGCGATGCGCAGCCAGGGAAAGGGATTTTGCGGCGGAGGCGGACGCCGGTCCTGCTGCGGCGGCGCGAATTTTCCGCGGCGATCGCTCGGTCTGCCGAAACCGCCTTTGCGCGGGGGCCCGCCGCGTTTGAATCCGGCGCGAGGCGGTCTGCCTTCGCGGTCGTGACGCGGCGCGGATTTGTCCCCGCGCGGCTCGCGGGCCGCGGGAGACTCGGCGGCGGGCGCCGGGGAAGAACCCTGTTTCACCCACGCGGGCGCGAAGTCGAGGGCGCTGAGATCCAGCGACGGGGCTTCTTCGGACATGGGGACAACGCCGCCGCGCGGGCGGCCAAGGCTTACTCGGTGATGATATCCTTGTACGTCATGCCCGCGGGAATCATGGGCAAGACGTGCTCGGTGTAGGGCGTCATGACGTCGAGGACGTAGACGCCTTTGGCATCGAGCATTCGTTGGAGGGCCGGGATCAGATCCTTCTTGTGGATGACGCGCTCGCAGGGAACGCCGAAGCCTTTGCAGATTTCGACGTAGTCGGGATAAATGCGCGAGGTGTCTTCGGGATCGCCGAGGAAGGTGTGTCCGCGGTTGCTCTCGTAAAAACGGTCTTCCCATTGCACCACCATGCCGAGGTGCTGGTTGTTGAGGATGATGGCCTTGGCGGCGATCTTCTCGATGTGCGCGGTGGCAAGTTCCTGCACGTTCATGAGAAACGAGCCGTCGCCGTCGATGTCGATGACTTCCACGTCGGGGCAGGCCACTTTGGCGCCCATGGCCGCGGGGTAACCGAAGCCCATCGCGCCGAGGCCGGCGGAGGTGATGAAGGTGCGGGGTTTGTCGAAGTCGAAATACTGGCCGGCCCACATCTGGTGCTGTCCGACCCCCGTGGTGAGGATGGCTTTGCCCTTGGTCAGTTTGTAGAGCTGCTGGATGACGTATTGCGGCTGGATGGCGTCATCGGTGTCCTTGTAGCGGAAGGGATGATCCTTCTTCCACGTGGCGATCTTTTCATACCACGGCTTGAAGCGGGTGAATTTGTCGCCGGAGACGCGCTCGAACCCTTCCTTGGCGAGGAGTTCGTTGAGGCGCTTGAGAGCGTATTTGACGTCGCTGAGGATGGGCAGGGCGACGACTTTGTTTTTGTTCAGCTCGGAGTCGTCGATGTCGATGTGAACAATCGTTCCGTGCTCGGCGAATTTTTCCACCTTGCCGGTCACGCGGTCGTCGAAACGCACGCCGATGGCGAGGAGCAGGTCAGCTTCGTTCACGGCGTTGTTGGCGTAGACGCTGCCGTGCATGCCGAGCCATTTGAGCGAAAGCGGATGCGTCTCGGGGAAGCAGCCGATGCCCATGATCGTGGTGGCCACGGGAATCTGGGTGCGCTCGACAAATTCAAGGAGTTCGGGCGCGGCATCCGCGGTGATGATACCGCCGCCGCAATAGATCATCGGATCTTTGGACTGCTTGATCAGGCGGACCATCTCGAGCAACTGCTCGTCGGTAGCCTTTTGCTCGATGTCATAGCCGCGCAGCGTGATCGTCTCGGGGAAAACCGGTTCGATCTTCTGGTTCTGGATGTTTTTCGGAATATCGATGAGCACCGGGCCCGGGCGTCCCGTGGTGGCGATGTGGAACGCCTCTTTGACAATGCGCGGGATCTCGTGGATGTCCCACACGAGGTAGCTGTGCTTCACGATCGGCAGGGTCATGCCGAAAAAGTCGGTCTCCTGGAACGCGCCGCGGCCGATCATTTCCTGCGGCACCTGGCCGGTGATGGCGATGACCGGCACCGAATCCATGAACGCGTCGGCCAGGCCGGTGACGAGGTTGGTCGCGCCGGGTCCGGAGGTGGCCATGCAAAGGCCGGCTTTGCCCGTGGCGCGCGCGTAGCCTTCGGCCGCGAAGACCCCGCCCTGCTCGTGGCGCGGGAGGATGGTGCGGATTTGTTTCGAACGCGTAAGTGCCTGATGGATAGGCATGCTCGCCCCGCCGGGGTAAGCAAAAATGGTGTCCGCGCCCTCGATCTCGAGACAACGCACGAGCAGCTCGGCGCCGTTCAACAATTTGGCGCTTTGCTGCGCGGAAGCGGGTCCGCGGGCACTGGCAGTGGCGATACTCATCCCGCGCTTATACCGGATCGCGCCCTCGTACGCAACCTTTGGCCGCGGACTTCGACAGAGGCCGCGGGGCATGCTAATCAGATCACATGTCCGAACTCTACTGGTATGCCATCGCCGTGCTGCTGGCCGGAGGCGTGGTCGGATATCTTCTCGGACGCCTGAAGTCCGTCGGTGCGCTGGCCGAACTGGCCGCCGCGCGCTCGCGGGCCGACGAGGTCTCGCGGCAATTGCAGTTGGTCGAAGACGACCGGCGCAAGTTGCTCGTGCGGGTCCAGGAGTTCTCGGCCGAGTTGGCCGGCGAGAAACAAAAAACAGCGGGACTCGAGGAATCGCGCGGCGCGCTCAAGGCGGAGATCGAAAATCTCGCCCACAGCATCCTGGAGGACAAATCGAAGCGCTTCACCGAACAAAACCGCACGCAGTTGGAACAATTGCTCGGTCCCCTCTCCGAGCGTCTGAAGGAATTCCGCGAACAGGTCGAGCTGTCCTACGGGAAAGAAAACGATGCCCGCACCGAGCTGCGCACCGAGGTGAAGCGCCTGAGCGATCTCAACCAGACTGTCTCGCGCGAGGCAGCCAACCTGGCCAGCGCGCTGAAAGGCCAGGCCAAGACGCGCGGGAACTGGGGCGAGATGATCCTCGAGTCGGTGCTGGAAAAAGCGGGGCTGGTCAAAGGCCAGCATTTCCACACGCAGTTTTCGGACACCACGCTGGAAGGACGGCGTCTGCAACCCGATGTGGTGCTCGATCTCCCCGGCGAGCGCCAGGTGATCATCGACGCGAAAGTTTCGCTCAACGCCTACGAGCGCCAGTGCAGCGCCGGGAGCGAAGAAGCCAAGGCCGCGGCGGCGAAAGAGCATGCCGAGTCACTCAAGCGGCACATCGAGCAATTATCGGCGAAAGACTACTCGTCGTTGCCAGGTATCAAGTCGCCCGATTTTGTCTTTCTCTTCGTTCCGGTCGAGCCGGCCTTGCATGCCGCGCTGGACACCGCACCCGACCTGATCGAGTTCGCGCTGCAGAAAAACATCGTTCTGGTCACCGCACCGAACGTCATCGCCACGGCGCGGCTCGTCGCGCAATTGTGGCAACAAGACAGTCAGAACCGCCACGCGCGCCAGATCGCCGAACAGGGCGGAAAACTCTACGACAAGTTCGTCGCCTTCTGCCGCGATCTGGAAACCATCGGCCTGCGCATCCGGCAGACACAGGAGAGTTACGACGATGCGATGAACAAATTGCGTGACGGTCGCGGCAATCTGCTGCGGCAGACGGAGAAACTGCGCACACTCGGTGCGCGCACCACGGCGCAGCCGGCGCTGACCGAAGGAAGCAACGGGGGCGACGAGGAAGAGTAGTAGCAGGATGGATCGCCCTCGAGGGCGCGGCTTCTACTTTTTGGGTCGTGGCATGTTGCGCTTCCATGACGCAAGGTCATGGACGGCGCGCTACTTTCTGATCCAGCGCGTGCCCCAGGCCACGCTCCACTGGTATTTGCGCGCGTGCTCGCGGATGAGGAAAGGAATGTCCTTGGAGAAACGCAGCTCGAAGTCGGGCGAGAGCAATCCGGTCAGCACATCTGCAGACGAGGCATCTCCCCTGCCCCCGATCCAATTTTCCCGCGGCGTGTATTCTTCGAGCCAGGTGAACGGCGTGGTGAGCAGGAGTTGTCCGCCGGGGCGGACGAGCGAAGGCAAACGCGCGAGAAACCGGCGCGGGTCGGGCAAACGGCAAAGGAGATTCGCGGCAAGCACGACGTCGAACGACCCGAGATCCTCGCGCAGGGCCATGGCGTCGCCCGCCTCGAAGGCGACGCGCCCGGGATCGACGCCCCGCGGAAGCCGCGCGACGGCCTGCGCGGTGCGTTCGCCTTCGATGATGAAATCGTAGTCCAATGCGCCTCGCGCGCGGACCGTATCGGCCGCGTCGACGAAGGCCCGCGAAAAATCGATCCCGATCACCTCGCGGCAGTGGCGAGCCAGTTCGAAGCTGGAGCGTCCAACAGCGCAGCCGACATCGAGGGCGCGGGCCGCAGAAGGCAGAGACGGGACATCGAGCAATTCTTCGACCAAGCGCGCGGCGAAGTTGAGCGCATCGCCCGGTCCTCCGGGCCACGGGAGAATTTCTTTCGCCCCGCCGAAGTGAAAGAGCAAATATTCCCGGACCAACCGGTCGCTCTCGTAAATGTTCTCCGCCACGCGCGGGACGCCTACTTGAGCAGACTCTCCATGTAGGGCGACGGCTGGAAATCCTTGAGCAGGATTTCCACTTTGTTGTCGCGGAAGAGGCGAACCTCGGACGATTTCACCTCGGGTGTTTTTTCGCGCGAGAAAAGAATATCGTCATGCGTGGCGTTCATCTTGCTGGCAAAGCGGTCCGGCGTGAGGCTGCCGCCGAGATGGTCGCTGCGGCCGGTGGCGATGTGGAAAGTGCCGCGGATTTTTTCGTCCTGGATGTCTTTGCCCGAGACCGGAAGCACTTGCGTGCCGAAACCGAGTTCGCCGAGTTCGCCGGTGACCGGGTCGCTTTCCAATTTGCGGTTGTGAGCCTCGATGGTGGCGGCGCTGCCCTTGATGAGAGTCGCATTTTTGATGCGACCGCCCGTGACATGCATCAGGCCGAGCGTGCCGTCCTCGTATTTCATGGGGAATTCCCCCTCGGCGCCGACGGGAACGTAATAAATTTCCCCGGCCGGAAGATTGGCCACATCGGGTTCGGTGCCGCGGCAGAGCCCGTGGCTTTTTTGCGCCTCCTGCCGGCCAAGTTCGAGCTTGAGCGTGTGCTTCGCGCCGTTCTCGAGATGAAAGTCGAGCTCGACCGAATCGGCGCGGGTCATGCCTTGGCGGAGCTTTTCCGCCTCGACGCTGACTTCGTCATAATCGACGGACAATCCGGAGGAGAGAATGATGTCATTGACCCCGTGCAGCGTGGCGCCGCGGAACCCGTGCTGCTTGGCCGAGGCGGTGAGCGGAGCGGTGGCCGAGTAAGTCGAGACGCAGAGGATAAGGTCGTAGTTCGGATAGATGTCCTTCTCGAAGCTGAGCTGGCGGCCGTCCGGCGCATACGCCTCATCGGGCAGATCGAGGTTGCTGCCGCCGGTCATTTCGTAGGCGTAGATCTCGCCGCCCTCGAGACCGAGTTCGGCGAGCACTCCGTTTTTCAGGCCCTGATAGAAAACATCGTGGGCTTTCTTCTGCACCGTGAGGCCCGGATCTTGGAGAAACTTGAAGTCTTTGATTTCGCGCGGGTCTTTGAGGTCGATGAGAACGCAGACGCGTTGACCGGGAGCGGGGTCGAAGGTCTTTTTCAGGAGACGGCTCAGACTGAAGGGAGGGAATGTTCGGCTACTCATGATGCAATTGGAGTTTTAACAGCGTATAGGCTACGAATGGAAGTCCCGCGCGGACTCCAGAAAAATGGCGACAACGAGCTCCCCTTCCAACCTGACCGTGATCGTGCCGTTATTTCCGCGGCATCCGGGCCTGCGCCATGCTTTGGCCACGCTGCGGGCACAGACTGTGCGCCCCGATTTGGTGGTGTTTCTCGACGACGGCAAGACAGCCGGTGCTGCGGAGCCCGAGAAAGAAGTTCCGGGTGTGCCCGTGCAGGTGGTTCAGGTCGACACGACGGACGTTGCCGACGCGATCAATCGCGCAGTCGACTTTCTCGACCACTCGAAATACATCGCCATCATCGGTGCCGGGGGCGCGTATGCGCCGCAGCGGCTCGAGCGGTGCCTCGCAGCGATCGAAGGCCCTTCGCGCTTCCGCAAGCCGGGAATCGTCGTCACCGGCGCGATTCTGGTCGACAGCCGGAGCGTTCCGCTTGCTGCGGGCGACGAGCGTCATGCGCAACTGGCGAGACTCTGGGCACCCGGCAGGGAAGGCGTGGGAATTCCCGACTGGCTGGGAGCAGGCGACTTTGTCCTTTCCGCGGCGAATATTTTCGCGCGGCGTTCTTATCTTTTGGCCAACCCATTGCTCACGGAGGTTCCCTCATTCGCGTATCATGCGGCCATACAGGCGGGGGTGCAGGGACAGCTCGAGGTCCTCGATGAACCTCTCTTCGAGCTGAACTGGAGCGGTCCCGAGTCCGGCCAATCCGCCCTGACCGCGGCGGCGCTGCTCCGGGCGCAGATCCGCCTGCTCCACGCTTTGCGCGAAAAGCTGAACACCTCGGTGGAAACGCGGCGCAACTTCGCGGCATTCCACCGCGCGGCATGGCAAAACATCTCGGGATTGCGCGAAGACCTCTTCACCCAGGCGGCGCTGCAACTCGCCTCGATGTCTTCCCAGGAGAACATACTCAAGGTCGCCGACCACTTTTCGGCATCCAGCGAACTTCTCGAACCGCCCACCCATCTGAGAGCGCTCCGCAAAAGCGAGGCCTTCGCCGACCCGGCTTCCTACGCGGCGGCGTTGGTCAAGGCGCGGGCGGAACTGGCCGCGCTGCGCACGGAGCACGAGCGTTCGTTGCGCGTGGCGGACGCGGCACAGGATTCCGGTTGGGTGCGGTTCGGCGCGTGGCTCGGTGACCGCAGCGCGCGCCGCATCATGGAAATGGACGCGGAGGAAAAAGCGTCAGTTCAACCGCCAAATGGCGAAGTTGAGAGCGGCGGCGAAAACAACCCAGACCAAGTAGGGCACCAGCAACCATGAAGCGAGCCGGCTGACGGGAAGGAAAGCGCGTCCCGTCAGCACGATGGCGGCGCCGAGCAGGACGATCTCCGCGAGCGCGAGGCCGGGATTGCGCAGCCCGAAAAAAAGCGGAGTCCACAGCGCGTTGAGCGCGAGTTGCACGAGGTAAATGGCAAGCGGACCGCGTTGCGCCCGCCAGCCGCCCTTGCGCCAGACGAGCCATGCGGCAACGGCCATCATGAGATAGAGGACGGTCCACACCGGACCGAAGAGCCAACCGGGCGGAGCCCACGAAGGTTTGGCAAGAGATGCGTAGTAGCCGGCGGGTTGGACGAGGAAGCCGGTGAGCGCGGCGCAGAAAGTCAACGCGATCCAACCGAGAAGAGCCGCGGCGGATTTCATTTTTCAGTGCGGCGCGGGTGAAGCGTCCTTCCCCTCGCCCGGTTTGGAGCCGGACAGTTTTTCCACCACGTAGAAAAGCATCGGGATGATGAAAATGGCGAAGACGGTCGCGGCGAGCATGCCGCCGATGACCGCGGTGCCCATGGTCTGGCGCGAGATGGCGCCGGAACCCGTGGCGGTCCAAAGCGGCACGCAACCGAGGATGAAAGCGAACGCGGTCATGAGGATGGGGCGCAGACGCACGCGCGCGCCGGCCAGCGCGGCGTCGAAAAGATTTTTGCCGCCCTCGTATTCCGCTTTGCAGAATTCGACGATGAGGATGGCGTTTTTCGCGGCGAGGCCGATGAGCATGACCAGCGCGATTTGCGCGTAGATGTTGTTGTCCATCGAGCGCCCCCACAGCGCGAAGAACGCGCCGAAGATGGCGATGGGCGTGCCGAGCAGGACGCTGAAGGGCAGCGACCAGCTTTCGTATTGCGCGGCGAGGATGAGGAAGACGAAGACCAGCGCGAGGGCGAAGATGACGGCGGGCGAGACGCCCTCGGCCGCCTGCTTTTCCTGGAAGGACATGCCGAGGTAATTGTAGCCCATTTCCTTCGGCATGGTTTGTTCGAAGACCTCCTCGAGCGCGGCCATGGCTTGGTTGGAACTGTACCCGGGAGCGGCACTGGCATTGATCTGCGCCGAGCGATACATGTTGAAGCGCATGGTGAATTCCGGACCGTAACGCGGCTTGGTCGTCATCAGCGCGGAGAGCGGAACGGATTTGCCCTCGCCGTTGCGCACGTAGAACTGCCCGGCCTTCTCGATCTCGCCGCGGAATTCGCCGGCGGCTTGCACGTAGACCTGCCATTGCAGGCCGAAGCGGTTGAAGTAATTGACCATCGTGCCGCCGAGGAACGTCTGCAGCGTGTTGTAGGCGCTGTCGATGGCCACGCCCTGCGTCATGGCCATCTCGCGGTCGATATCGAGTTTGATCTGCGGGACGCTGGGCAGGAGCGTGGTGTTGAGCCGCTCGAGCTCGGGGCGCTTGGCCGCGGCCTCCATGAACGTCCTGGTATTCTCGGCGAGAAACTGGACGGAGCCGCCGCTGAGGTCCTGCAAGATGAAGTTGACCCCGCCGGACGTGCCGACGCCGGGAATGGCCGGGGGCGAGAAGGCGAAGGCCATGCCCTCGGGCAAGGCGGCGAGACGCGCGTTGATGCGACGCATGATGTTCTTGTATTGCGTCTGCGGCGTGGTGCGTTCTTCCCAGGGCTTGAGTGTGACGAAGAAAAATCCGTTGTAGGTCGTCTGCACGGTGCTGAGCAGGTTGAACCCGACGACGGTGGTGACGTATTCCACGCCGGGAGTGTCCATGATGATCTTCTCGATCTCTTTGCAGGCCTGGCTGGTCCGCTCCATGGAAGACGCGTCGGGCAACTGCACGCCGGCGTAGAAGTATCCCTGGTCTTCCTCGGGCAGGAAGGAGGGCGGCAGGCGGTCGCCGAAAAACCCGGCGAGTGCCGCCATGCCACCGAGGAAAATCAAACTGATGAGAACCTTGCGGATGGCCATGCCGCAGATGCGCACGTAGTTGTCCGTGGCGCGGCCGAACATGCCATTGAACCATTTGTAGAATCCGCCGAGAGGTCCGCGGGTTTCGGTTTTCGGGCGGAGGATGAGGGAAGCGAGCGCCGGACTGAGCGAGAGAGCGTTGAAGGCCGAGATGCAGACGGAGATGGCGATGGTCACGGCGAACTGCTGGTAAAGGCTGCCCGTGATGCCGGGGATGAAAATCGTCGGGATGAAGACCGAGGAAAGCACCAGCGCGATGGCCACGACCGGGCCGGAGACTTCCTGCATGGCCTTGAGCGTGGCATCGCGCGGGCTCATCCCCTGCTCGATGTGGTGCTCGACCGCTTCGACCACGACGATGGCATCGTCGACGACGAGACCGATGGCGAGAACCAGACCGAAAAGCGAGAGTGTGTTGATGGAGAATCCGACCAACGGGAAGATGGCGAAGGTGCCGATGAGCGAAACCGGGACGGCGAGAAGCGGGATGAGGGTGGCGCGCCAACCTTGGAGGAAGACGAAGACGACGATGATGACGAGGAGCAGCGCCTCGAAGAGGGTTTTGACGATTTCCTCGATGCCGGCAGTGACGGCTTTCGTCGTGTCGAGGGACTCGGTGTAGGCGAGTCCGGGCGGGAAGCGCTCGGCGAGGCGCGCCATGAGTTCCTTCGCGTTCTTGGCCGCATCGAGCGCGTTCGAACCCGGCGTCTGGTAGCAGGCGATGATGGCCGAGGGCTTCCCGTTGAAGCGGCCCTGCATGTTGTAGTTCTGCGCGCCGAGCTGGATGTCGGCGACGTCCTTGAGCAGCAGGGTCGACCCGTCGGAATTGGCGCGGACGATGATGTTGCCGAATTCCTCGATCGTGCTGAGGTAGCCCTGCGTGATGACCGATTTGGCGAATTCCTGTCCGGGCGGCGCGGGCGGGCCGCCGACTTTGCCCGCGGGGTTGACGCGGTTCTGCGCGCGGACGGCCTGCACGATCTCGTCCGTGGTGACATCGAGCTTGGCCAGCTGGTCGGGGCGCACCCAGATGCGCATGGCGTATTGCCCCGCGCCGAAAATGGAAACCTGCGAGACACCGTCGACGCGGCCGAGCTCGTTGTTGATGTTGATGTAGGCGTAGTTGGCGAGAAAGGTGGCGTCGAATTCGTCGTTCGGTGAATAGAGCGCGAAAAGAAGAAGCGGGGCGGACGTGCTCTTCTGCACGGTCACGCCGTAGTTGCTCACCGCGGAGGGCAACTGCGACGCAGCCTGGCTCTGCCGCATCTGCGTGAGGATCTGGTCCGTCGTCGCGTCGGTCTGCACGCCGAAAAACACATTCAGCGTCATCTGCCCGTTGTTCGCGTTGATGGAATACATGTATTCCATGTTGTCGACGCCGTTGACCTGCTGCTCGATCGGCGTGGCGACCGATTGTTCGACGGTCAGTGCGTCCGCGCCGACGTAGGTTGCCGTGACCTGGATCTGCGGCGGGACGATGTTCGGGTATTGCGCGATGGGCAGACCGGCCATCGAGACGAGTCCGACAATGACGGTGATGATGGCGATGACCATCGCCACGATCGGCCGGTTGACGAAGAACTGCGGCATGAAAGTTGGCCGGGCTAATTGGCCGGCGCGGCGGGAGATGCCGCGGGTTCGGCAGCCGGCGACGGCTGTGCCGCGGGCGAAGGTTCCGGAGCAACGGGCGCGGCAGGCACCGGCGCGCCTTCGAGTGCGGCCTTCGGCGGCAAGCGGTCGAAGTTCTCATCCTCCGGTCTGACCGGCGCGGGCAACGTGGGATCCTCGGCAAAGCCTTCGGGGATTTTCCACGGCTGCGTTTTGACCACCATGCCCTCGCGCAATTTTTGCATTCCTTCGACCACGACGCTCTCGCCGGGGGACAATCCATTGCTCACCACCTGCATCGAAGCGTAAGTCGGCCCGGTCTCGACGATGCGAAGATCCACCTTTCCGTCCTGACCGATGACCGCGATTTGCGCCTTGCCCTGCAGATCGTTGATCGCGCGCTGCGGCACGAGCAATGCGTCCTTTTTCCAACTGGTCACGCCGCGCACGCGCGCGAATTGTCCCGTGCGCAGCAGGCTGCCCGGGTTGGGAAACTCGGCTTCGATCTGCAGCGAGCCCGTGTTCTGCGTGACCTGGTTGTTGATGGCGAGGAGGCGGCCGGGATGCGGATAAATGGTGCTGTCGCTGAGCACGATCTGCAGCCCGAGTCCGCCCCGCTTGGACATCCTGGCGATAGATTCCGGATCGCCGAAGTAGGGTTGGATGTATTTGAGATACTCGTTCTCGCTGAGAAAAAATTTCACCTTGATCGGGTCGACCATCGTGACCGAGGTGAGCACGCCGGATTGCGGCCCGATAAGGTTGCCGACTTGCGCGGCGGCGATGCCGGCCAGTCCGTCGACCGGCGCGGTGATGCTGGTGAACTCGAGGTTGAGGCGGGCCTGCTCGACGTTCGCTTGCGCCGCGGCCACCGCGGCCTTGCTCGATTCGAACGCCTGCACCTCGTCGTCGTATTGCTCGCGGCTGATGACGTTTTTCTTGAGCAGGTCGACGGCACGCTTGGCGTTGGCTTCGTCGCGGATGAGCGCGGCTGTGGCTTTGTCCAGATCCCCCTGCGCCTGGTCATAGGCCGCTTTGAAGGGCCGCGGATCGATCTGGAAAAGCCGGTCGCCCTTTTTCACCGGCGAGCCGTCGACATAATCCTGCGAAACAAGGTAGCCGGAGACCTGGGCGCGGATTTCGGCGTTGACCAAGCCGGCGGTGAGACCGACCCACTCGTGCACCACGGGAACATCCTGCCGGAGGGGCGCCATGACGGGGACGACGAACTCGGGCGGTTGCGGTTTCGGCCTGGGGGAGCAGGCGGCCAGGCAAAGCACCACACCAAGCAAAAGTGAGAGGAGTTTCACGATGCTCCAATAGAACGGCTGGCGCGCCGGTTGCACAGCGCAAAAGCACCACGCGCGCTGGCCAACTCCTGCCTCCGGTGCTCTTATTGCACGGAAGCATGAAGTTGCTCCGCATACTGGCCATTCTTGTTGTCCTCGCCGCCATCGCGGGGGGCGCGGCCTACGTGATGCGCGAAGAGATCGTCAACTGGTGGTTGCAGAAGCAACTCAGCGCGGAGCTTTCCAAAATTGCGGGCGCGGACGTGAAGACGGAAGCCGTGCGCTACCGCGACGGTGTGCTCAGCGCGGGCCTGTGCCGTGTCTCCGGCGAGAACATGCCGTTTGCATCCTTGGAAATCCGCGACGCGCGCGTGCCGATCGATTGGGAGCGGATCAAAAACCCGGCCGGCGAACCATTGCGACTCGAAGCGGCGTTCGTCGATCTGGTCTGGCGCGACGCCAACGCGTCCCGACCGGAGAAGGGACCGCTCATCAAGGCAGAGACGTCAGGCATCACCATGCCGGTGGTGGAGATGGCGGCGGAAAGATTTTCCTATCGCCACGAAGATTCAGCCGGCTGGCGCATCGCCGAGAGCAATGTGCGCGGAAAATACGAGGCCGGCGAATGGTCGTTCTCGGGGCGCGGCGGAAAGCTGCATGCGCCCGGATGGACACCTCTGGAGATCGACAGTCTCGCGGGCCGACACCGCGCGGGGGAAACCATCTTGGACCACTTTGCGCTGAACGGCCCCAAGGGCAGCTTTGTCGAGGGCTCGGCCAAAGGCGCGGAGGGCGAATGGTCCGGCGACTTCCGCTGGAAAGATGTGGCGATGGAACTCGTGCTGCCGGAAGGCGCGACAAAGCACTTCACCGCACGCAGCAGCGGCAGCGGACGACTGGCCGACGCGACATTCCGGGGACAGATGGAATTGGCCGGCGCCGAGGCCCGCAATCTTCCTGCATTGGTCAAACTGGCCAGTATTTTCACCGGGGAAAACTATGACAACGTGGCTTGGGAGACGGCGCGATTCGACTTCATCCGCGACGCGCGCGGCGCGGTGCTGATCGAAAATCTGACCGCGATTTCTTCGAAAGGACTTTCCCTCGAGGGTTCCGGCGTTTTCGCCCAGGATCATCTTTCCGCGGATTTGAATCTCGGACTCAAACGCGAGGGGCGCCCGTGGCTTGTCGCCTTCATGCCCATTCTCTTCCGGTCGGAAAAAGACGGTTACCTCTGGACCACGGTGAAAGTCGGCGGCACGCCGCAGGCGCCGACCGAGGATCTGACCACGCGCGTGGTTGCCGCGCTGGCCGTGGCGCCGGCCACCCAGGCGGTGGAAAGCGTGGCGGAAATTCCCGCCACGGCGGTGGAGGCGGCGGGCGGACTTCTGCGCAGTTTGCTCGGGCGTTGAATCATACCAAACCAGAAAAGGATCCGGACTATCGAACAAGGTTTTGAGGGTAGGGACA
>JAFMJK010000208.1 GCA_017853515.1 Chthoniobacterales bacterium
TGTCCCTACCCTCAAAACCTTGTTCGATAGTCCAGATCCTTCTCTGGTTTGGTATGAGATCGAACAGACTTTGCCGTTCGTGCGTGGCGGCATCCGGTAAACTGCCTTGCGTCCTGCGCAACTCCCCATGACTCCCGAACAACCGTTCACCGGCTCGCCGGTGAAGTCCGGGCGCACCAAGATTTGATCCGCCGCTGCGTTTCGGCGGCGGGGTCGGCTCAGGGCGAGGGCTCAGGCGTCAGTGTTTCACCCAGGCCGAGGGAACGTATTGCACGGGCCACCTGAGAGGCAATTTTACCGCTTCCCTCCTTGCTGTAATGCACGTCGCGCGGTCTCGCCGAATACTTGCCGTCGAATCCCGCGGTGAGCGCGTGGAGGTCGTTCACCGGGATGCCGTGGCGATCCATGACCTGGCGGGCAATTTCGTTGTATTTGATTTCGTCCCCCGCGAAACGCCCGGGTTCGCCCTCGGGAACGACGGTGGTCGAGGCCCAGATGAGTTTCGCGCCGGTGCCGCGGAGCATTTGCACCAGCAGTTCGAGGTTCTTCCCGTAGGTGTCCGGCGGCACGGACTGCCTGCCGTTGACCTTGTCCTTGTTGCCGACTGTTTTGACTTCGGGGTTCCGGTAGCAAAGGTCGTGCAATCCCCAATTGAAATGGATCACGTCCCACTTCTTTTCGCCCAGCCATTTGGTCAGTCCCTTGAGACCGGCATCGGTGTCGCCGCAATTCACGTTCGGTCGCCGGACATTGGCCGTGCCGCGGAGAAGTTCGACGACCGGCGTGGTGTAGCCGATGGAAATCGAATCGCCGATCAACAACACATTGGGCAGGTCGGGGTCCTCCGGTCCCTCGTTGCGAAGCCCGTCGAGATCCCTCTTCGGCGTGTAAAAGGTGTTGCCTGCATCCGCATCGGTGGAGGTTTTGTTTTCCGCCGGCGAGGCTGCGGCAAGGGCGACCAAAAAAAGAAGGCCCGCCATGACCCGGCGGGCCGGGTGACGCCAGGACAAGCGGGTCGCGATAAAACACATCGGCAGATCGAAAAGCATGGAGTTCCGGGGTGCCTCTTTCGACAAAAATGCGCGCACGGCTCAGAAATCCTCGCGGTAAGTGGCGGCGAGCAGGGAGTCGGCCTCGTCGTTGCCGGTGAATCGCATCGTCCCCGCGTCCCACGCCAGCGGGCGTCCGGGAAAATTCGTGGCCACCACCCCGAGCAGGCTGACGAAGGCCAGAGCCGCGCCGTTGGCAGAGGCTTTGAGAAACTTGCGGCGGGTCAAGCGCGGTGTCATGAGTTTTGCCGGCAGCGAAGCTACTCCGAATCCCCGACAGAACAAGGCCCCGGACCGCGGCGACCGGATTTTACACAAAGCCCGCAGGCGCGTCCTAGCCCCGGCGCCGTGGCTCGGTAAAGTGACAGGGTGCGATTCGGGCTCAACACTTTCCTGGTCTCGTCGGCGTTCACCGCGGACGATGCACGGCATTTTGATTCCTTCCGCGATTGGGGGGCGGACTTTGTCGAATTGGCCGTGCTGGAACCGGAGAAACTGGACGCCGCGGCGCTGCGCCGCGCGCTGGACGGCGCCGGATTCGTCCGCAATCCCGTGTGCGGAATGTTTCCCCCGCAGTTCGACCTGCGCGGCGACGAGGTGCAACAACGCGCCTGTCTGGATTACATGACGCGCCTGATCGACTTCGCGGCGGAGATCGGTTCCCCGCTTGTCGCCGGGCCTTTCTATTCCTGCGTCGGGCGCTGCAATCTCCATACCGCGGAGGAAAAGAAGGCCCAGTTCGAATTGGTTGCCGGCCATTTGCGCAAGCTGTGCGACCGGGCCTCGCAGGCCGGGGTTTTGCTGGCGCTCGAACCGCTCAACCGCTTCGAGACCGATTTCATCAACACGCTCGGCCAGGCGGCCGAAATGATCCGGACCGTGGGCAGCCCGGCGCTCAAAATCCACGCCGACACCTTCCACATGCACATCGAGGAGGACAATTCGTCCGACGCGCTGCGCGAGGCGGGGACACTGGTCGGACACGTCCATGCCAGCGCGAACCACCGGGGGATTCCCGGGCGGGACCAGGTCGATTGGACGGGTGTTTTCGAGGCCCTCCGCGACATCGGCTACGCGGGCGACATGGCGATCGAGACTTTCCCGCCGGACAACACCACGATCGCCCGTGCGGCCTCCATCTGGATGCCGCGCTATCAGACGCCCGAGGAGGTCTCCCGCGCCGGGCTTGAGTTTCTTCGCGCCACTTGGCAATCCATCCGCAAATCATGAAGCCGTTCGTCCTTCCCTTTCTCCTTTCCCTCGCCGTGCTCACCACGGCCGCGCGCTCCGCGGAGTCCAAGCCGCTCTTTGACGGAAAGTCGCTCGCCGGCTGGAGCGGCGACCCGAAATTCTGGTCGGTGGAGGACGGCGCGATTGTCGGACGCTCGACGGCCGCAAATCCCCTCACCGAGACCACCTATCTGATCTGGGAAGGGGGCAAGCCGTCCGACTTCGAGTTGACTGCCGAATTTCTGCTCCAAGGCAACAACAGCGGTATCCAGTTCCGCAGTGCACGGGAGGAAGGAAAACCCTTCAGCGTGACCGGTCCGCAAGCGGACATGTCGGCCGACAACAAATGGACCGGCGCCGCCTATTTCGCCAACAAGGGAGTCATCGCCACCCGCGGGGAAAAAGTCGTCGTGGGCGATGCGATCAAGGATCGCAAGGTCGTGGCCAGCGTGGGCGACCCGGACGAAATTCTCTCGCATCTCAAGGACGGCTGGAACGAATACCGCATCATCGCCTCGGGCAACCAGGTGATCCAACTGATCAACGGGGTGGTCACGGCCGAATACACGATGAACGGGCCGGACGCGCCCAAGTCCGGCTTGATCGCTTTCCAACTGCATCAGGGTGCGCCGATGGAAGTTCGCTTCCGCAACATCCGCCTGCGCGAACTGGGCTCGGGGGACAAAAAGAAGGTGCTCTTTCTCGCGGGGCGCGACAGCCACGGTCCCGGCCAGCACGAGCACAAGGCCGGCAGCCTTCTCCTGGCCCGCTGCCTCAACGAAAGCAGTGCCGGTGTCACCGCGCAGGTGGCCACGGAGGGCGAATGGCCCGAACCCTGGGCCGGCTATGACAAACCCGACACGGTCGTCATGTATTGCGACGGCTACCGCGGTCATCTGGCCAAAAACCATCAGGAAAAAATCCAGTCCCTCGTCGATCAGGGCGTCGGGGTGGCCTGCCTTCATTTCGGGGTCGAGGTGGAGAAGTCCGAATTGGGGCCGCAGTTTCTCGACTGGATCGGCGGCTATTTCGAGGATGGATGGTCGGTCAACCCGCATTGGAAGCCTGTGCTCGAGCCCTTGCCCGACCACCCGGTCTCCCGCGGGGTGCAGCCTTTCGAGGTGCAGGACGAGTGGTATTACCACATGCGGTTCCGTCCGGAGTTCGAGAACACGACGGCGATCCTTTCGGCCAAGCCGCCGCGCGAAACGCTCGACCGCAAGGGGAGCCGCGGCAACAACCCCGCGGTGCAGGCCGCGGTGGAGGCCGGCGAACCGCAGGTCATGGCCTGGGCCTACGAGCGCCCGGATGGCGGCCGCGGATTCGGCTTCACCGGCGGCCACTTCCACCAAAACTGGCAGCAGGACGACTTCCGCAAGCTGGTGCTCAA
>JAFMJK010000024.1 GCA_017853515.1 Chthoniobacterales bacterium
CCACGGTGCAACCGCAGGAGCTTTTCACCCCGCGGATGCGCACGGGCCGGTCCGATTCGTTGCGGAAGCGGAACTCAGCGCGGCGCGTTTCCGGGCCGCCGTGCGTCTCGATGGTGGCTGTCGTATCGTCCCAGACCAGACCCGCGCATGCCCGCGAAACAAGCACGGCGAGCAAAAATGCGCGGAACACGGCCAACGTCACGATCCGGGCCGGGCGAGCGGCTTGCCGCGGCCGGTGATATCCTCCGGCGCGAAATCGTTCTGCAGATCGATGGTCCGCAAGCCGGGTTCGTCGAAGTTGGCCTTGGCGAGGTCGATCACCTGGATGGCGAGTCCGTTGTAAGTGCGGACGTAGGTTTTGAGGTTGGTCCGGTCGTGGGCCACGATCCACTCGGTGGTGTCCGTGTTGACCAACTTCGGTTGTCCCGAGGAGGAGAGAAACGCCTTGGTGTTGGCGGTCTGGTCGGCTGTATCGCTTTGGATCGCGCCGTTGAAGATGTCGAACGTGTTGAGGATGTGGAACCCTAGGTTGACCGAGTCGTTGGCTGTTTCCCCCGGCGTGGCCCAATGCGAGAAAAGCGAGGCGCGGATGAAACGCGAAGGCGGCGACATATCGCCGGGCAATCCGATGGCGCCCGAGCCCTGGCCGTAGTTCACCGAGGTGAATTTGCCGAGGATGCGCTCGGGAACATTGACAGGCGAAAGGTCGACGTAATTGCCGACATTGATCTCGTGCCAGTCGTAGGGCGGCGAGTTGGTCAGCGTGCCGAGGGGCGCATCGTGGATGACAAGTTTCCCGCCGACATATTCGGCGATGACAACCTTTCCGGTGTTGTCGCCGATCCAGTAGTGCACGGGCAGCACTTCTTTCAGCGGCACGAACTCCTGTTGCGCGACATAGACATCGTTTTGCAGCGCGGCCACCGCCTCGTCGACCGAGGCGCACATGCCGAGCAGGTAAACGAGCACCTCCCAGCTCCCGATGGTTTTGTCGGCCGGAGCGGCTGCGGCATCCTGATATTGCGAGTAACCCGGCAGGTAGAGCATCCCGATGGCCAGACCTTTTTCGTTCTGCCCGTCGGCCACGATGGTCGGCGCGATGTCCACATTGACCCCGACCACCCCGTATTTGGTTTTCCATTTGAGACCGGGCTTTCCGCCCGGCGCGGTGCCGGTGTAGTCGGTGCCGCGCGGGATGATCAGGGCCTTGGAGTTGAAGGGAAAACCGAACTCCATCGAGCGGAAATAAATATTGGCGCCGTCCTTGGACTGCAACTGGAAGGCGGTGCAGGCGGACGAACGGACGGGGAGCGCCGCCATGGCGAACGCGACAATCAGCGGGGTGACGAAAAGTTTCATGGGCGCTTTTTTAACGGGAAAACGCGGGGCTGCCAAGGGACAAGGCCGCTCAGCGACGGACCGCGAAAACATGCGCCACGCGCACCGAGGGATCGAGGGCCACGTAGTTTTTCGATCCGTGCCAGGTCCAACGCTCGCCGGAGAGCAGATCCTCCACCGTGTAGTCGGCGTCCCAACCCATTCCATATTCCCAAAGCGGCCACTCGACCGCGGCCGCGTGGGTGTGGTGCGGGTCGAGATTGACCGCAACGAGAATCACGTTGTCACCCGTGGCTTTGGCGTAAAAAAGGATGTTGTCGTTTTCCGCGGTATGAAAACGCAGGTTGGTCAGGTGCTGTAGCGCGGGATTTTCACGCCGAGCTTTGTTCAGCCGCCCGATCAGACCCTTGATGTTTCCCGGCGCGTTCCAGTCGCGTTTCTTGAACTGGTATTTCTCGCTGTCGAGATACTCCTCGCGTCCGGGCAGCGCCGCGTTCTCGCACAGTTCGAAGCCGCTGTAGATCCCGTAGAGGGGCGAGAGTGTCGCGGCGAGCACGGCGCGGATCATGAATGGCGCGCGACCGTCCTGCTGGAGGAAAAAGGGAAGGATGTCCGGTGTGTTGGTGAAAAAGTTCGGCCGGAAATAATCCGCCGACCACGGTGCGCTCATCTCGGACAGATAGTCGGTCAGCTCCTGCTTGGCGTTGCGCCAGGTGAAATACGTGTAGCTCTGCGAGAACCCCGCCTTGGCCAGCACGCGCATCATTTTCGGCTTGGTGAAGGCCTCGCTGAGGAAAACCAGATCGGGAAACTTGGCCCGCGTCTCGGCGATGAGCCACTCCCAGAACGCCACCGGTTTGGTGTGCGGGTTGTCCACCCGGAAGGTGCGGACGCCGCGCGCGGCCCACCAGAGGATGACATCGCGCAATTCGTTCCACAGCTCCTGCCATGAAGGATTGTGGTAATCGAGCGGGTAAACGTCCTCGTATTTCTTCGGCGGATTCTCCGCGTATTTGATCGTGCCGTCCGGGCGGTGGAAAAACCACTCGGGGTGATCGGCCACGTAAGGATGGTCCGGCGAGCAGTTGAGGGCGAAATCGAGCGCGATCTCGAGTCCGCGCTTCTTCGCCTCGCCGACCAGCCACTCGAAGTCTTCCAGCGTCCCGAGTTCCGGCGCGACATCGCGGTGGCCCCCGCCATGCGGACAATTTTGATGGCGGTTGCCGATGGCGTAGGGCACCCCGGGATCGCCCGGACGGCATTCCAGCGCGTTGTTGCGTCCTTTGCGCTTGGTCATGCCGATGGGATGGATCGGCGGGAAATAAACCACGTCGAAGCCCATCGCCTTGGCATCATCGAGACGACCGAGGCAATCGCGAAACGTCGATCCGCGATCACCGCGCCCCCCGGCCGAGCGCGGGAAAAATTCATACCACGCGGCAAAGAGCGCGGCTTTGCGCTCGACCATGATGCGGCCATACGGACGGAACTCGCTGCCGATCGAGCGGTCCGGGTATTCCGCCATGATGGCGGACAAATCCATCCGCGCCGCGAGCGCGGCCGCGCGGGCGTTGTCAGCCTTGACCAGTTCCGCGGCTGCGTCGCGCAGGACGGCGCGCTTTTTTCCCGCCGCCCGCTTGGCACCGCGCTCGAGAATTCGCGCGCCCTCTTTGGCTTCGGAACGCAAATCTTCTTGGCCGCCCTCGTGCTTGCGGCGGAATTCATCGCGCCATGTTTCGTAAACATCGAGCCAGGCCTCGACCGTGTATTCGCAATCGCCGATCTCTGTGACGGCAAACGATCCGGACCAGACATCATCGTCACCGGAATTCATCGGCGTTTCCCGCCACTTTTTCGCGCCCGCCTTGCGCCACTTGAGCGCGGCAGCCACCGCATCGTGGCCGTCTTTGAAGATGTCGGCCGTGACGTGCACCGGATCGCCGACCAGTCGCTTGATCGCGTAGCGTCCGCAGTCGAGGAGCGGACGGACGTTTTCGATGACGACGGCGGTCTTTTTCATTTTGCGGCGGCCGCGCGGACTGCCTGGGCCAAAGGGTGCCATACCGGATCGGAATCGCAAAGTTCCGCGAGGCGCTCCGCCGCGACCGGGATGTGCCGCAGGAACGACGGCTTGCCTTTGACCCGTCCGAGAAAACCGTAGGCCCCGAGGGCCTGCATCAGTCTTTGCCGCGCACAGGCGCGCAATTCCTCTTTCCACGCGGCGGCATCGGCCAGGCCCGCGACCCGGAAGTAAAACTGCGACAACTCCTCGCGCTCCGCATGGGTCATGTCCACATACGGATCGTAAAGCAGCGAGGCCACATCGTATCCGGCCAGGCCCGCACGCATGCCCTGGAAATCGATGAAGGTCACCCTGCTGTCGCGCACGAGGATGTTCTGCGATTGGAAATCGCGGTGCAGCAGCACGCGCGGACGCGCGGCCAGGGCGGCGGCCTGTTCCTCGAAAGGCGCGAGATCGCGTCGCGGCTCACCGAGAAAATGCTCGAAGAAGTAGTCCTGCTCCCAGCGGTAAAGATCGGCGTCGAAGGGCGCCTGCAGAACGGCAGCGCGTTCGGCCGCGGCCAGATCCGCGCCGTGCAACAACGCCGCCTGCTCCAGGGTCTCCCGGTAAAGTTGCGCGCGTTTTTCCCACGGCGCCTCGCGGTGCGACCACAAATCCTCCGCCCCGGCATCCTCGAGAAGCAGAAAGCGCTGGGCGGCATCGTGCGCGATGACGCGCGGGACATGGACACCTTGCGCCTGGAGAAAAAGAGCGCAGTCGGCGTAACGCGCGTTCTCCGCCTTTTCCAGTCCGTAGGCCACGGCGACGAGACCGGCCGCTGCGCCCCCACCCCGCCAGAATTTGCGGTCCGAACCCCCGCGCTCCACCGGCGACCACTCGCCGCCGCGCGCCGCCGGATGCACCGCATCGATCCATGGGAAGATGTCGCTCATACCACCGTGTCATGCACTTCGCCCGCGGCCAGCATGCCCTCGCGCACCACGCTGGAGGCGACGTTTGCCCCGGGCTCGACCTTGGAACCGGCCCACAGAATGGAATTTTCCAACGTCGCTCCCGCAGACACTTCGCAGTCCGGTCCCAGCCAATTCCAGCCGTTGACTCTGGCCGTGGCATCGACGCGCGCGCCCGGCATGCGCCATTGCGGCCACGGACTTTTCTCCGGCGGCGAGGCGATTTCGGCCGCGCCGGAGGCGAGATCGGCGTGGATGCGCAAATACTCCCCGATGTTGCCGATATCGCGCCAGATTCCGTCATCGAGGACCACGCCGGCAATTTTTTCCCCGGCTCGGAGCGCATCGAGCCAGACGGGGACGAAGGAAAGCGGTTCCCCGGACGGAATGCGCGGGAGCAGCGCGGGATCGACCACGCAGACGCCCGTGTAAAGAAAACGCGGGGCGGAGGAGCCGATCTCGCCGCGGATGTCGGTGACCAAGCCGGTTTGCCGGTCGAAACCGACCTGGAGCGGTCCGCCCGACGAACGCAGGGCCAGCGTGCAAAGCGCCCCGCTCTTTTCGTGGGCGGCGAAGAGCGCCGGCAAATCGAGCTCGGCCAGAATGTCGCCGTTGTGCACCAAGACCGGACCGGGCAGGAGCAGATCCTCGATGTTTTTCAGACCGCCGGCCGTCTCGAGCAGCACGGGTTCGTGGCGGAACAAGACCGGAATGCCCCGGAAATGCGAGGGCCGCGGATACTCGGGAAAAAGCCGGATGAATTCGTCGGCCAGCCGGTGCGTGTTGATGACAATTCGCTCCACGCCCGCCGCCGCGATGCGGGCCAGCGCGAATTGGCAGAGCGGAATTCCGCAGATCGGGACCAGCGGCTTCGGAATCTGATTGGTCAGCGGCTGCAGCCGCTTTCCCCAGCCGGCACAAAGGACAAACGCCGTGCGGACCGCCGCGCTCACGCCGCCCCGCCCGGCGCAAGCAGCAGGCGCATGATCATCATTTCGGAAGCGACGAAGCCGTGTCGCCGGTAAAAGGCCACAACGCGTTCGTCGTCGCGGTGCGTGAGCAACGTGATGCGGACAAAACCTTTCTCGCGCGCGAACCCCACAGCATGGTTGAGCAGACGCCCTCCATGCCCCTGTCCGCGATGGTCGGCGTGGACGACGAGATCTTCGAGGAGCAGGACGAATCCGCCCTCCGCCGTGCTGATCGTGATGAGCAGGTTGATCATGCCGATGATGCGCGAGCTGTTGCGCAGGACAAAAATACGTCCGCGGTTGGGCTGCTCGAGAATCAGGCGCAGGCCGCGCATCTGCTTGGCCTGGTCCGCGGTGAACTCCGGCTCCGCCGCAAAAAGGTCGGCCAGCAACTCCGCCATGAGCGGCAGGTCCTCTAGCGTGGCGGGTTCGATGCGAAGGTCGGGCATTACGGCTAGTTGTAACGCGCCCGCCGTCCCCCCGGCAAGGCGGCGGGGCCTCAGGATCGCCCGAATTTCCGGTCCAGTTCGCGCCAGGAGAACTGCAGCATGACCGGCTTGCCGTCCGGGTCGCAGTAGGGCAACTCGCAGGCGAGCAGTTGCGTGACGAGGGCGTGCTGGGCGCGCTCGTCGGCGGGCTCCGGCGCATCCCTCGCCAACCGTGCCACGGCCCGGCGAACGCTGTCGTTGAGCGTCGCGCGGTTTCTCGAAGGGCCTTCGGCCAGGAAATCGCGGGCAAAATCCTCCACCACACGCTGCGGATCGCGGCCGGCGAGGAAGTCGGGCATGGCCTCGACTTTGACCGAATGACCGCCGAAGAGATCGATGGCGAAACCCGAGGAGGCCAACGCACCGAGGTTCTCCGCGACCACTTCGTGCCAGCGCGGCGCAAGTTCGAAGACCGCGGGCATGAGCAGGCGCTGCGCCGCAACGGCCCCGCCGTCCACCCCGCGCTGCAGTCGCTCGAAGAGGATGCGCTGCCGCGCCGCGGCGCGATCGAGCAGGACCAATCCCTCGGCGCCCTCGAGCAGGAGATAACGCGGACCGAGGGGACCGATGAGCCGGAATTCCCCGGCGGACGAGGTGCGTTGCGGCGAAAGAGCGGGAGCAGACGCCGGAGCGGCGACAGGTGCGACCATCTCGGCCGGACGCACCTCGGGCGGCGGCGCGGGGGTGCGCGGAAGCTCCGGTTGATGCTGTCCGCCGCGCGGCATGGCCTCGGGCCCGCGGGCCACGCGCGCCGCGATGTGGGCCTGCACGGGTCGCAACCATTCGGCCCGCGCTTCGCGCAGCGCCGCGGCGACGGCCTCGTGCACCGCATCGCGCACCACCGATCCGCGGCGAAAGCGCACCTCGCGCTTGGCCGGATGCACATTGCAGTCCACCTCGCGCGGATCGATCTCCAGATGCAAAACGACGGAAGCGTGCCGACCCGGCTCAAGCATCTGCCGGTAGGCCTCGCGCAAACCGGCGGCAAGGAAGCCGCTGTCCACCGCGCGACCGTTGATGAAAAAAAATTGCCTGCCGCGGTCCGCGCGCGTCACTCCGGGACGCGAAACAAGTCCGTGGACGCGGACACCGTCGCGCTCGAACGGTGCGATCTCGAGCAGTTGCGCGCGATCCTCCGCACCGAAAAGGTCTCCGATCCGCGCAGCCAGGGAGGACGATGGCAGCCGGTGGATCTCGCGTCCGTCGCGAAGGTAGACCAGAGCGACCGAGGGAAACGCCAACGCGACATTTTCGATCGCCCGGTCGAGGTGGGCCGACTCGGTTGCCGGGCTGCGCAGGAATTTTTTCCGCGCGGGCACGTTGAAGAAAAGCGATTTGACCTCGATCGTCGTTCCGACCGGGCAACCCGCATCGCGCGCCGCGACCAGTTTGCCGCCGCGCAGCACCGCTTCGGTCCCGGCACTTGCGCCTTCGGTTCGCGTGCGCAGGGTGAACTCGGAAACGCTGGCGATGCTCGGCAGCGCCTCGCCGCGGAATCCCATGGTTTGCACGGAGGCAAGATCCGCAGCCGTCATGATTTTGCTCGTGGCGTGGCGCTCGAGCGCCATGAGCGCATCCTCGCGGTCCATGCCCGAACCGTTGTCGGTCACGCGCAAGAGCGCCGTGCCCGCCCCCCGCACCTCGACCTCGATGCTCGAGGCGCCGGCATCGAGGCTGTTCTCGAGCAATTCCTTGATGACCGAGGCCGGTCGCTCGACCACTTCGCCGGCGGCGACCTGGCTGGCCACCACCTCGGGAAGGACGCGTATGTTACCCATGGGATCGCGCCCTCGTTTGACTTTGCCGCACCGTGTGGTTTAGAGACACGCAAACGTTTTACATGCGCCGATTCCACGACTCAATTCCACCGAAGGCCCCGCATGTTTAAAGGATTGCCATCAACCAGGAGACGGTCAGGGGACGACGGCCTGTTCGGTTGGACGATTTTCATCGTTTTTCTCGCGCTCTTTGCCGTCTTTTGCTGGGTCGGCAGCTTCTACGTCTTCGGCCATCCGGAAAAAGGCCTCAGCTATTCCCTGCTCGAAAAGTTCGGCAAAGTCGACGCACCCAAGCGTTTCAAGCTGACCTCGGCACCGCGGGGAAAATTTCTCGCGGCCGACGATCTTTACTCCCGCTTCCACCCCGTGCCCAAAGGCGCGCTGCAGGCCGAAAGCGACCGTCTGCTGCGCAACTACATCCGGAACTACCAGCAAACCCGCGACCAGGTGCCCTACGTCATCGGCGAATACAAGGTCATGGGCGTCTTCCGTCTCGGGGCGGAGAATTTTTTCCAGGCGGGCGTCGTCGCTCTGGCCGAGTCGGTGGAAAATCCGTCGGTCTTGCTCGAGCTGGTCTTCCCCTCCGCGCCGGAAAACACCCAGGACCTCGAGCGCATGCTGCAAACCGGACTGGATCTCAAGTTGGTCAAGACGCTCGATCTCACCGCGGTGATCGGTGCTCGCAAGTTGCCCGACGGCCGACTGAGTCTGACGGCCGTGCCGCTCCTCTACGGCAACTACACCTCGAGCAACGCCAGCGGCACCTTCAGCCTCGAGCCGCCGGACGGGCTCAACGTCGGCGCCGGACTGCCCATCCTCAACCAGGCCGCGGTCGATGCCGCCGACAAAAATTTCCGCGCTTACGCGCAACGCGCCGGATTTGTCCGCAAAGAAACGCCCGCCGTCCTCATGCGCATCCAGCAGACCGAGGCGGCCGAGGCCGGTGCGGCGGCGGCGGCCGTGGAGGAGGCACCCGCGCCCCGCGCCGTGCCGGTGCACGAAGAAAATGTTCCCGTGGCCAAAGCCATTCCCGTCACGGCGGAGGATCGTGCCGCGCCGGCCGGCACCCCGTCGGCCGAGTTGCAAACCACCGCAGTCGCCGCACCCGCGGCCGTCGCGGCCACCGCCGCGGCACCGGCCAAGCAATGGACCTTGCACCCGCCAGGACAAATGCCGCGCGGGAAATTGGTCGACATGGACTCCGCCCCCGGCGCTACCCGGAACGCGGGGGAGCGGAACTATCTGCGCGGCGACTTCAAAGTCACCGCGGCCGGCCCCGGCCGCGCCGTGCTGCGCGGCACTTCGGGCGGACGCAACGCGCGCGTCATCGTCGATTTTCCCGACGGCGCCGCCGTGCCCGCCGAGGGCGAGTCATTCCGCCGTGACGCCCAGCGGCCGTTCGAAATCACCAGCGTCGAGGAAGGCCCCGACGGACAAGTGAACATCTATGTCCGCGAAGTCACGCGGCCTTGAGGCCGGATTGCGCGCGCGCATCGCGGAACACGGACCCATCGGATTCGACGAATTCATGGCCGCGGCGCTCTACGATCCGCGGCACGGCTACTACGCCGCCGAAAATTCGCGCACCGGCAAGCGCGGCGACTTTTTCACCAGCGTCAGCGTCGGGCCCGTCTTCGGCAAACTCCTCGCCGCGCAATTTCTCGAGATGCGGGGGCACCTGGGAAACCCGCGCGACTTCACGCTCGTCGAGCAGGGCGCGAACGACGGACAACTCATGGCCGACATCCTCGGCGCATGGAGCGGTGCGCCGCCGCGTGTTGTCATCGTGGAACCGCTGGCCAACCTGCGCGCGCTGCAGCAAGAGACGCTGGCTCCGTGGAAAGGGCACATCACGCATCTCTCGCACGAATGCGAAATTCCCGGATTCACCGGAGTCTTTTTTGCCAACGAACTCCTCGATGCCTTCCCGGTCAAACTTCTGACCCGCCGGCAGGGCGCATGGTCCGAGCGCCGCGTCGCGTGCGATGAAAAGGAGTTTGTCTTCGTGGAAACCAGTTTTTCCGGTGCCTCCCCCTCGGTTCCGGGGGAAATCGACACGTTCGCCACCGAAATTTGTCCGTCGCTCGATCCGTGGATGGAATCCGTCGCGACCAAGCTGCACCGCGGATGGCTTCTCCTCATCGACTACGGACACCCCGCCGCCGCGCGTTATCATTCCGCGCGGGCCGCAGGATCCCTCGCCGCCTACCGCGATCACCAGCGCGTGGAAAATCCTCTCGCCGATCCCGGACACCAGGACCTGACCGCGCATGTCGACTTCACCGCCGTGGCCGGCGCCGCGCAGAGAGCCGGACTCTCCCTGGCCGGTTTCACCGACCAACATCACGCGCTCACTTCCCTCGCCGCACGCACCTTTCCCGCCATGCCCGGGGAAAAACTTTCCCCCGAAGCCGCGCGTGAAATGCGCGCCCTGCGCCAACTCCTCCACCCCGAAAGCATGGGCACATCTTTCAAGTTTCTCGCGCTGGCCAAAAATACATCCGCGCCCCTCGCGGCCTTCCAATTCGCCCGCGACCCGCAGGCGGAGCTTTTCGCGTGAATTTCCCCACGCCCGCACAGCGCGAGAGCGCGCGGCATACGTCACCCGGATCGCGTCCCGTCATGTATCAACGGTGGGAGCAATTGCTCTTCCTCCATTGGGCCGTGGACCGCGAGGTCATCCAACGCAGCCTGCCGCACGGACTCCACGCCGATACCTTCGATGGCGCCGGTTGGCTCGGCATTGTGCCGTTCGCCATGCGCGGCGTCCGGCCGGCGGGATGGCCCGCGGTCGGTCCGGTTTCGAATTTTCTCGAACTCAACGTTCGCACGTATGTGCACGACGAACGCGGCGTTCCCGGCGTCTGGTTCTACTCGCTCGATTGCAACCAACCCCTCGCCGTCCTCGTCGCACAAATGCTTTTCGCACTCCCCTACCGGCACGCGGCCATGCGCGCCGAATTCTCGAAGACCATCGCCTACCAATCCACGCGGCGCGGAACCGACAAGACGGCGCGCTACGTTTGGCAGCCCCACGGCGAAGGCCGCGCGGCAGCGATCGGCAGCCTCGAATTTTTCCTCCTCGAGCGCTACCACCTCTACGCGGCGCGCGGCAAAAATATCTACCGCGGCACGGTGGCCCATGCGCCTTACGAGTATCGCGGGGTCACGTTGCGTGAATTCTCCACCACCCCGGCAACCCTCGACGGTTTTTCCGATCTGGAGCCGCAGCCCCGGCACGTGTGCCATGCCGATGGCGTCGACGTGCGCATCCTTGCTTTGGAAAAAATTCCATGAACCTGCACGGACTCCACCACGTCACCGCCATCACCGCCCGCGCGCGGGAGAACCACGACTTTTACACGCGCGTTCTCGGCATGCGCTTGGTCAAAAAGACAGTCAATCAGGACGATGTGTCGGCGTATCATCTGTTCTATGCGGACGGCGCGGGGACACCCGGCACGGACCTGACTTTTTTCGATTGGCCGGCCGCGCCGGAACAACGCGGCACGAACAGCATCGCGCGCACCGGACTGCGCGTGGGCAGCCCGGAAACGCTCGAATGGTGGCATCAGCGCCTCCGCGCGACGGCCCCGATCAGCGAGCGCGACGGAAGGCCGGTTTTGGACTTCGAGGATTCCGAGGGACAGCGGTTGTCGCTTGTCGTCGATGACGAACCGGCGGCGGCGGTCTGGGAACGCAGCCCTGTTCCGCCGGAACACCAGATCCGCGGACTCGGTCCCGTCGTTCTCAGCGTGCGCAAACTCGCTTCAACCGACCGCGTTCTCCGGGAATTGCTGGGGCTCGAGCTTGCGCGCACGTATGCTTGGTCTGGTCGCGAAACGAATGTCTATCGCTGCGGAGGAAAGGACGGAGCCGCCCGGGAGATTCACGTCCTGGCCGAACAGGATGCCGGCGCGGCGCGCCAAGGCGCAGGCGGGGTGCACCACTTGGCCCTGCGCACCAAACAATCCGATTACGCGGCGTGGGCGCGGCGTCTGGCCGAATCGGGTGTTCCGAACAGCGGACCCGTCGACCGCTTCTGGTTCCGCAGCCTGTATTTCCGCGATCCCAACGGAATCCTGTTCGAAATCGCCACGGACGAACCGGGTTTCTCGACCGATGAGTCGCTCGACCGGCTCGGCGAAACGCTCTCCCTGCCGCCGTTTCTCGAACCGCGCCGCCGCGAGATCGAGGCCGGACTGAAACCTCTGGCGTGACGCGCGGCATCCCCGCCGCTACGCTATCCGCCTCATGTCCAAGGAAGCGCAGCAACGCATGGAGAAAATCGTCAGCCTCTGCAAGAGACGCGGTTTCATTTTCCAATCGTCGGAAATCTACGGCGGCCTGAACGGCTTCTGGGATTACGGCCCGATGGGCGCGGAGCTCAAACGCAACCTGCGCGATACGTGGTGGCAAACCATGACGCGCGACCGCGATGACGTCGTCGGTCTGGACGCCAGCATCATCATGCATCCCACCGTGTGGACGGCGAGCGGCCATGTGGACACGTTCAGCGACCCGATGAGCACCTGCAAACATTGCAAGAAGCTGGTGCGGGCCGACCAATGGTGGGCCATGATGGCCGAGCAGAAGTGGACGCAGTCCATCGCGGAGTTGGTGGAACCCGGCACCAACCGTTTCCAGCCGGCGGACTTGCTCAAGTGGGGCAAGGGCAAAGGCAAGCAACTCGCCCCGAACCTCGCGCTGGTGCGCAACCCCGACGTCACCATCTCGTGGCTCGCCGAGGAGATCGAAAAAGGCCGCGGGCCCTCCGACGGCACCGAGCTATACAAGTTTCTCGCCACCGAGCAGATGGCAGCCACCGGCCTGGTCACGCCGTGCCCGCATTGCGGCGGCGAACTGACCGCCCCGCGGCCATTCAACCTGATGTTCCGCACGCACTGCGGGCCGGTGGAAAGCGACGACAACCTGGCCTACCTCCGCCCCGAGACAGCGCAGGCCATTTTCGTGCAATTCAAAAACGTCCTCGATTCCTCGCGGGTCAAAGTCCCCTTCGGCATCGCGCAGATCGGCAAAGCCTTCCGCAACGAGATCACGCCGCGCAATTACACCTTCCGCTCCCGCGAGTTCGAGCAAATGGAGTTGGAGTTCTTCATCCGCCCCGACGATGCCGTGCGTCTCATCCACGGACACGTCGAAAAATGGAGCGAGGGCGCCGACCTCTCCGCCCCGCGCCCCGCGTGGGGCTGGGAAATGTGGCACCGCTACTGGGTCGACCAGCGCACCAAGTATTATGATTCCGTGGGGCTCGGCACGGACGTCCTCGACTACCACTGGCAAAAACCGGAAGAACTCGCCCACTACGCCCGCGCCACGGTGGACATCCTTTTCAAATTCCCCTTCGGCACGGAGGAACTCGAAGGCATCGCCGCCCGCGGCGACTTCGATCTCTCGCAACACCAGAAATTCTCCGGAAAACCGCTGGAAGTTTTCGACGAGGAACTCAAAGCCGCCGGGGACAAACTCACCGACGAACAGAAAAAGCAATTTATCGACGGGCTTTTCGAGGACCGCAAATGCGCGGAAACCACGCGCGAGGAAATCGCCGCCTCTGCGGACCGGCTGATCAAAGGCTTCTACCTCCCCCACGTCATCGAACCGTCGGCCGGTCTCGACCGCATGGCCCTCGCCGTGCTGGCCGCGGCCTTCGACGAAGAAACCGTCACCGACGACAAAGGCAAGGCCGAGACGCGCACCGTCCTGCGTCTCCACCCCCGCATCGCCCCGGTCAAATGCGCCATTTTTCCCCTGCTCAAAAACCGCCCGGAACTCGTGGCCAAAGCGCGGGAAATCGAAGCCTCCCTGCGCCGCCACATGAACGTCTTTTACGACGAGGCCGGCGCCATCGGGCGGCGTTACCGCCGCCAAGACGAGATCGGCACGCCGTTCTGCGTCACCGTCGACTTTGACACCATAGGCGAACCGGAGCGCAGCGGAGATGGGCGAAGCCAAAGCGGGCCGGAGAAGATGGATACCGTGACGCTCCGCCACCGCGACTCGATGGAGCAGGAGCGCATCCCGATTTCCGCGCTCCGCGACCGCCTCGAGGCAGCCATCCGCTGAACGACGCGGCTTGCGCCTCCGGCGCGGGAAAGCCTAATTTGCCGGGATGCCGGAACCAGAAGCCCGCCACATCCTCGGCAAATTCGACGCCGACCTCGAATCCCTGCGTGACAACGTCCTCATGATGGCCAGCCTGACCGAGCGCGTGCTCGCGCGCGCGGCCGACGGCCTCTTCCACCGCGATCTCGACGCCTGCAACAGCGTGATTGCCGACGATGCCGAGATCGACGCTTTGGAAAAGACGATCGACGGCGACGGCGTGCAGATCATGGTGCGCTTCCAACCGATAGCCAAAGATCTGCGTGAAGTGGTCTCGGCCATGAAAGTCAGCGGCAACCTCGAGCGGGTGGCCGACCAGGCGGTGAACATCGCGCGCCGCGCGCGCAAGTTGAACCAATCCCCGTCCCTGCCCGAGACCGCCGCGCTCGAGCCGATGTTCCGCTCGGCCATCGACCTCTTCCGCGCGAGCATCCGGAGCTTCGGCGACCGCGACGAGGAATTGGCCCGCGCACTCAAACCGCGCGACCGCGAGCTCGACGCCGAACACCACCGCGTGATCAACGACCTCACCGTGCGCATGGCCGCGGACACCGCGCGCATCCACGACTACCTGGATCTCATCTTCATCGCGCGCTACATCGAGCGGATCGGCGACCACGCGACGAACATCGCGGAGGACGCGGTGTTCGCCACCTCGGCGGAGGATATCCGCCACACCGCGCCGCCGGCGGTCTGACCCCGGTGCCGACGGCGGACGACATCCACCTGCGGGCGCGGGGACTGCAGAAAAAGTTCCGGCTTGGCGCGACGGAGCTGCAGATTTTGCGCGGCGTGGACCTCGACGTGAAACGCGGCGAGCGCGTCTTCCTCTGCGGCGCCTCGGGCGCGGGCAAAAGCACGCTGCTCTACACACTCGCCGGGCTCGAACGCCCGAGCAGCGGCGAAGTGCATTTTGAAAACGAGGATCTCTACGCCATCTCCGCGAGCCGCCAAGCCGACATGCGCAACACGCGCATGGGCTTTGTTTTCCAAAGCTACATGCTCCTGCCCGAGTTGACCGCCCTCGAAAATGTCGCGCTCCCGGCATTGATCGGAGGCAAAGACGAGCGCAAGCGCGCCGCGGAGTTGCTCGACAAAGTCGGTCTCGGGCCACGCTCCGGCCATCTGCCCTCGGAACTCTCCGGTGGCGAACAGCAGCGCGTGGCCATCGCCCGTGCGCTGGCCAACCGTCCCTCCATGCTTTTCGCCGACGAACCGACCGGCAACCTCGACTCGAAAACCGGCGGCGAAATCATCGACCTCCTTCTCGGTCTGGCCCGCGAGAACGGCACCACCCTCTTGGCCGTCACCCACGACACCGGCCTCGCCTCCCGCGGCGACCGCGTCCTCCACATCCGGGACGGCCAACTCGAAGAATCCTGATTCCGTGTGTAGCGGCGGCGTCCCCGCCGCCAGTCGTGCCCTCTGCGTCCTTGGGGATTTTTCCCGCAGCCCCGCGCGCTTGCCGCGCGTCATTCGGACGGATAATGTAAAACTTCAAATTATGGCTTACGAACTACCTCCTCTTCCCTACGCGAACAACGCGCTCGAACCGAACATCGACGCGCGCACGATGGAAATTCACCACGACAAGCACCATCAGGCGTACATCACCAACGCGAACAACGCGCTGAAAGATCACGCCGAACTCCTGGCGAAGCCCGTCACCGAACTCATCGCCGACCTCACTGTCGTGCCCGAGGCCATCCGCACCGCCGTCCGCAACAATGCCGGCGGCCACGCCAACCACACCTTCTTCTGGACCATCATGGGCCCGAACGGCGGCGGCGAACCGAAAGGCAAACTGGCCGAGGCGATCAACGCGAAATTCGGCAGCTTCGACGCATTCAAAGAAGCCTTCGAAAAAGCCGGCACCACGCGCTTCGGCAGCGGCTGGGCCTGGCTTGTCGTCAACAAGGCCGGTGAACTCGAAGTCGTTTCCACCGCCAACCAGGACAGCCCGCTCATGGGCAAAGCCGTCGCCGGCGTCGAAGGCACCCCGGTCATCGGCTGCGACGTCTGGGAACACGCCTACTACCTCAACTACCAGAACCGCCGCCCCGATTACCTCAAGGCGTGGTGGAACACGGTCAACTGGGACCAAGCCGAGAAAAATTACCTCGCGGCCAAAGGCGCGTAGTCAGTTCACTCCATTTCAAATCGAGAAGTCCGGAGCTTACGCTCCGGACTTTTTCTTTGGCCGCAAACCGCCCGCGCGAATGCCTGCACCTATCACGAAAAGGCTCTGGAC
>JAFMJK010000209.1 GCA_017853515.1 Chthoniobacterales bacterium
CAAAAAATCGGCCGTGCGCCACGTCCCCGAACGTGCGCGCACGGCCTTTTTGGTTTGGATGCCGCTGGTTGCCGCTAAGAAACGGGGATTTCCGTCGCCTTGGGTTGGATTTCGGGTGCCTTCGGCAGGTGGACTTGCAAAGTGCCGTCCTTGAACTCGGCTTTCACTTTGTCCGTCTTTGCCCCCTCCGGCAGCACGAACGAGCGCTCGAACGTGCCGTAGGAACGTTCGATGCGGTGGTAGCGCCGCCCCTTTTCCTCCTTCTCGAACTTGCGTTCGCCGGTGATGCGGATCGTGCCGTCCTCGAGCGTCACGTGCACGTCCTCCTTTTTCACCTCCGGCAGATCGGCCTTGATGGTGAATTCCTTGTCGTTTTCGGAAACGTCCACCAACGGGCTCCATTCGGTCGCGGTGATGTTTTCTTCGCCGACCCACGGGATGAGGGAGCGGCCAAACAACCGGTCCATGCGGTTGCGCGCCGTGTCCAAATCGCGGACCGGGTTCCAAGTGGTGAGTATGCTCATGTCTGTTCTCCTTGTGCGGTGATGTTGGTTGCCGCGCGCGGCATCCACCGTCGATCCCCCGCGCGGATCCGGTTGGCGGCAATCGTGTCGTCGCTCCGGCATGCCATCAGCAAAGCGCGGGTCACTCGGCGCGGCTATGGGGTTTGTGACCTAGAAGAATGGCAAAGCTACTGCCGAGCGTAGCGCCGCGGCCGCAGGCGAAGTGACGCGAATAAACGACAGGACAGAAAGGCTGCCCGGGTGCGGGCTTCATCCATCGAGCGGCTGCGCACTTCCCCCCATAGCACGCGCTGCGCTCCTGGCGGATACTGATTCTGTGAGAACGAACATGCACCCGGAAAAGGAGGAATAAGACCGTGCCTGCGGTCGCCGACAATGCTTTGGGCCACTATCTGCGCGAGATCGGGCGGGAGAAGCTGCTCACCCCGCAAGAGGAGGTCAAGTTGGCTGCGCGGATCAAGCGCGGCGACAAAAAAGCGCGGGCCAGAATGATCGAGGCGAACCTGCGCCTCGTCGTGAAAATCGCCGCGGAATACGCCGACTACGGCCTTCCGCTGCTCGACCTCATTTCGGAGGGCAACATCGGATTGATGAAAGCCGTCGAGCGGTTCGATCCGAAAAAAGGCGGCAAGCTCAGCACTTATGCCGGATGGTGGATTCGCCAGGGGGTGCGCCGTGCGCTGGCCAACCAGAGCCGCACGATCCGCGTGCCCGTGCACCAGGCCGACAAGCTCATGCGCATGCGCCGGGTGGCCGATCAGCTCACGGCCGAACTCGGACGCGAAGCTTCCGACGAGGAGATCGGCGAGGAAATCGGGCTGACCCCGCAGAAGATCGCCGCGTTGAGAAGTTCGGCCATCCGTCCGGCCTCGCTCGATGCGCGGATCGGCCACGAAAACGGGGATACGGGGTTTGGTGATCTCATCGCGGACGAAAGCGCCGAAGACCCGTCCGAAATATTGAGAGACAAAGACATGCGCGAGGGAATCGCCGCGCTGTTCAAGGCGCTGACCCCGCGCGAGCGGGAAATTATCAAGTTGCGCTACGGGTTGACCGGACGCCCGGAAAAAACGCTCGAGGAAATCGGGGAGAAGCTCGGCGTGACGCGCGAGCGCATCAGGCAGATCCAGATGTCCGCCTTGGGCAAAATGCGCCGCGCCCTCGGCCGCCGCGAACAGCCGACGCAATACCTCGCCGCGACCTTGGCAGATGCCCGGGGGCATTGAGGAGTCCCTGAACCCGCGCGCAGCGGGTGTGGTTGGGGAGTAACTGGGGCGTAATCAAGGATGTGGACTTATCAACCACCCAGTTGGTAGGGCCCGCTGGCCTCAGCGGGCCGCTTCCCTTGGCAGAAGAAAGGTTGCGGACGGCTGAGGCCAGCCGTCCCTACCGCCGAAAACAAAAGCGGAGCGGCGGCCCTTCCGTAACGCGAGTTAGTCGGGAGTCCCTGAACCCGCGCGCAGCGGGTGTGGTTGGGGAGTAACCGCGGCTGCCATCCATGCAAAGGGGGAAAGGCCCCGGCGCTCATATCAGTCGGTTGCCGGCGGCAACCCGCCTCGCCAAGCCTCGGCTGAGCGCCGCTTCGCCTCGACGAGAAGTTGTCGCTGCCCTTCATCCGCTATGATCCGTGGTGATGCATGTTTCTTCCTACACATGCGGCACGGGCGCGACGGGCGCGAGCGCGATGCGGCGGGCGCGTTGGCGGAGGTAACTCCGGGCGCGGCGGGCGCGGGCCATGACGATTGCGGGGTCGCCGCCGCCGGCCAGTTCGAGAATAAGGGCGCCGGTGAAGTGCACGGCGGCCAACTCTTTGAGCAGTGCGGTCCAGTCGATGCGTCCGTCGCCGGGCGGGAGGTGGTCGTCGCCGTGTCCTTTGTTGTCATGGACGTGGAGCAGTCGCAGATACGGGGCCATTTTGCAGACGAGCGGGTAAAGGTCGCCGGCCAGATGGGCGTGGCCGGTATCCAGGCATGCGCCGACGCGATTGCCTTTCAGGCTGGCCAGGATCCACAGGAGGTCGGCGGATTGTCCGAACATGAGGTGCGGGAGTTTGTTTTCCAGCACGCATTGGATGCCCACGTCGCTGCAATGCGCGGCCACGCGCTCGAGGACGCTGCAGACATGTTCGATGCGGAGCAGTCGTTCCTCCCGTGAAGGGATGTCCGTGTTCTCCGGCCCGGGATGAATGACAAAATAGTGCACGCCGAGCAGGGCCGCGGCGTCGACGGCGCGAAGAATGGCGTCCAGCGCGTGTTCGCGGCGAGCGGCGTCCGGTGAAGAAATGTCGATGTCGTCGGCAAAGGGCGCGTGGAACGAGTAAGCTTCCATGCCGAGCGCGTCGACACGCGCGGCGGCCTCCCGCACTCGGCCGGAATCTTTGTAGTCAAGGTGCGGCGGAGAAAAGACGACCTCGATCATGCTGAAGCCGCTGCCGCGGATGGTTTCGAGACAGTCGACGAGCGGTGTCTGGTAAAAGCAACCCGTGGACAGTCCGATGGGCCAGTTGGTCATAGCCCGATGGCCGCGAGCGGCGAGAGGAGGCCTCGCGATGGATGGGTCTCGGCTCCGCGGATTTCCTCCGCTTCGGTTGCGACGGGCGTATGTTGCCCGGCAAAGATGCGTGTATAGTAGTCGGCGCGGAGAGCCGGGGAGTAATCTTTCCATTCCGCACCCCAGCCGTAATCGCGCTCGAACTTCGAGCGGATGAGCCCGGCAATGTGGCGGGGATGCCATCCGCGGTCGAGCAGGGCGCTGGTGACGCGCTGCATTCCGATCGGCCGCAGGAGGAGATCATTGGGATGGAGCAAAGCCTCCCGCGCCCCGGCCGGCAAAGGATCCAACGGTGTGTGGTCGTAAGTGTCCGGCCAGCGACGGGGATCATCGTGCTGTGCCGCGTGGAAATAGTCGTGGAATGATTTCAGATCGGATCCCAGGTAATGGTGCAGCAGGTGTTCGGTGCCGTTGGTGTGGTCGGGAATGACTGCGGTGGCGCCGAGGGCTGCTTCGGCCGCCAGGGCCGGATTGCGCATCGCGGCGAGGCCGTGTCGCAGGTCGGTGCCGTCGAGCGTGACGAAGATGATCGGTCCGATGCGCGGCAAGTTGTTCTCGCCGATCGCT
>JAFMJK010000025.1 GCA_017853515.1 Chthoniobacterales bacterium
TGAGTAAAGCGTCCAAACGCGCCAAGCGCTGAAGAATGGTTGCGGGGGCGGGATTGGAACCCGCGCTCTTCAGGTTATGGGTGTTTCTCTCTCGTTGCTTTTCCGCCACTTATGTTCTGTCTCGTGGTGATTTGTGCCGGTTTATTCCGCTCATCGACTAGCGACCATTTTGCATGACCGGCACGAAATGGAACAACCCGGCACGCGAGTTGTCACCATTTGTCACCGCGGATGCCGCCCACAGCGGCTGCATTTCCTCTCAAAGCTCCGGTGGAACCGCGATTTCGATACGCGCACGAAGACCCCGAAAATCATCAAGGTTTAACGTGTAGATTTTGTCTGCCCCTGCTTTTCGAGCAGCCACCACATGCAGGAAGTCATGGATATGACCACCCCGGACGCCGTGTCGACGGGCTTTGTCCAAGGCAGCAAGCGTCTCCTGCAAGCTCAGCTCGACGCACTCCAAGTCATCCGCGATCTCGCGGCAAATTTTCGCGGCGTCCTCGGCTTGGCTCCGGAAACCAAGCCTGCCTCCCGTGAGTGTTGAGAAAACCTCCGCAAAGCTGTGCGTCCGCGTGAAGCCACCTTCCTTCGCCAAAGAGAGACGGATCCCCTCATCGAGCGAAGCTTCCACCAAGGCCGATGCGTCCCAATAAGCACTCATCGTGCGTCACGCTCGGCACGCAAAGCCTCGGCAATAGCAACGCGCGATACGGCAGGAGCCTTTAGAATGGTGTAGCCCTTCTTTCGCAGAGACTTCACCACCGGAACTTCGGCAGGCTTGAGCAGTCTGAACGTGATGCGATTGCTGTCTTGGTATTCGCGGACAACACTGTCCCCCGGCTGGAAAGGAGAAGGAAAAATGCCGCGGCGGCGCCCATCGAGTTTGGTGACGGTTTCCATGGTGGGAATTTCCCATTTATTTGCGGTTAATCAAGCGAATTCCACGAACGGCAACGCGCAGAGTTGCCTGCAGCGAGTGGGCGTTTTGACACCCAGCGGCAGGCATGGACACGCCACTGCCTGAAGCGGAACAAACTGCCGCCACAACGACCGAACGCCTTTGGACCGCCTATGACTTGACCCGCTACATCGGTTGCAGCGTGCGGGAAATCCGCAACTTGCGCTACGCAGGTTTGCCCACGATCAAGTTCCGTCACCTGATCCGCTTCGAGCCAGAAACGGTGAAGGCGTGGCTACGCGCGCAGCAGTAGTCTCAGGAAGATGCAGCCAAGCATTGGGGTGTTTCCTTGCGCACGCTGCAGAACTGGGAGATCGCCCGGAATATGCCGAGGGGATTTGGGCTACGGGCGTTGGTGACCACACTTGAGAAGGGCAGGAAATAGACCGCGCAACCTGAAGGACGGAAGAAGCGCCAAGTGTGCATTCAGCAGAGCGAAATGGTGAATTACGCGAACAATGCCTGCAACGTGTTCAGCGCTCAAAACTTGCGCGCGTTTGTCACCATTTTGTCACCACCATGAAAAAGGCCCGAAAAATGCGGGCCGCAAAATACTCTTACGGTGTTGGTGGAGAGTTGGTTGCGGGGGCGGGATTTGAACCCGCGACCTTCAGGTTATGAGCCTGACGAGCTACCAGGCTGCTCCACCCCGCGATTGAAGGGGCATATTAGTGCACCGAGGCACGGTGTCAAGCGAACTTGGGGGCGTATTTGACGATGGCTTCCTCGCTGACCACGCCGATATACGGGAGATTCCGGAAGCGCTCCATGTAATCCAGACCGTAGCCGACGACGAATTCGTTGGCGATGTCGAAGCCGACGTAGTCCGCCTCGAGTTCGCGCTGCCGCGGGACGTCTTTGCGCAGCAGGACGCAGATTTTGATGCTCAACGGACTCGTCTCGTTCTGCAGTTTGTCGCGGATGGCGTGCAGCGTGTGGCCGCTGTCGAGAATGTCGTCGAGGATGAGCACGTGGCGCCCGTGCACATCGGGCAAATGGAGTTGGTTGAACTTGACCACGCCCGTCGTCGAGGCGCCGTGATAGCTGGAGACACTGAGGCAATCCAAGCGCAGCGGCATCTCGAGGCGACGCAGGAGGTCGGCGCCGAACATGAGGCTGCCGTTGAGCACGGCGAGGACGGTGAGATCCTTGCCCGCGTAGTCCGACGAAATCTGGGATGCCATTTCGTCGAGCCGGCTCATGATGGTCGACTCGCGGAAAAGCACCGCGCGGATTTCGTCCCGCATTTCTCCGGCGGCGGTAGGCATGGGACGCGCTTAGATCCCGAGTTCTTTGCGGACGTTGGGGAGTTCGCCGGCGGACCCGAGCATCTTGTTCTTGTGCGCGATGAACTTGGCGTATTCCTCGACGAAAATTTTGCCCGGAGGGCGGAAGTCGAATTCGCCGGGTTTGTCGCGGAAGAATTCGCGGTGCACGCGGGTCCAGATGAGGCGGCCGTCGGTGTCGATGTTCACCTTGGTCACGCCGAGCTTGGCCGCGGGGAGGTATTCGTTCTCGTCGACGCCGCGGGCGCTCTCGTCGAGTTTGCCGCCGGCCGCGTTGATGCGTTTGACCTCGTCCTGCGGGACGCTCGAGCTGCCGTGCATGACGAGCGGATAACCGGGCAGAAGTTGCTGGATTTCCTTGAGCACGTCGAAGTGCAGGCTTTGCTGGCCCTTGAATTTGTAAGCGCCGTGGCTCGTGCCGATGGCGCAGGCCAACGAGTCGCAACCGGTGCGGACGACGAATTCTTTGGCTTCAGCCGGGTTGGTCAGGCAGGCGTGGCCTTCATCGACGTGGATGTCTTCCTCCACGCCGCCGAGCATGCCGAGTTCCGCCTCGACGCTGAGGCCTTTGGCGTGGGCCTTGTCGACCACGCGCTTGGTGATGGCCACGTTTTCGTCGAAAGGCGCGTGGCTGGCATCGATCATGACCGAGCTGTAGAAGCCCGAATCGATGCAATCATAGCAGGTTTCCTCGTCGCCGTGATCGAGGTGCACGGCGAAAACGGCATCGGGGAACATTCCGTCGGCCGTGCGGATGAGCGCTTCGAGCATGCGCTTGTCGGCGTATTTGCGGGCACCTTTGGAAAGCTGGATGATGAACGGCGCCTGGCTGTCGATGCAGCCTTGGAACAGACCGAGGGTCTGCTCCATGTTGTTGATGTTGTAGGCTCCGACGGCGTATTTGCCGTAGGCGATTTTGAAGAGTTGTGCGGTCGTGACGATCATGACGAACAGCCATGAAAACCGCGGATGCCGGAAGCGGCAAGACCAAAGGTCTAGCGGAGCAAAAATGCTACGGGGAGCCGGCTCCTCCGACCAAACGGCAGTGGCGGATGACGATGTCGCCGGCGTCGAATTCGAGGTAGGAACCGGTGACCGTGATCTGCTGGCCGGCCTGGACGAACGGGCGGGAGCCGGTGACGTTGCCCGTGGGGTCGACCGTCTTGATAAGGGCCTCGCTGCCGTCATCGGGCACGTAGAGTTGCGTGTTCGGCTCGAGGTCCTCGTTCTCGAAGAGGCATTTCACGTCGGGACCCGGACCATCCTGCGTGGACAGCGTCACGGCGACCGAAGGATTGTCCAAAGTATCATCCCCTCCCGCGATGGCGGAGACCGGACCCGTCACGGTGATCATCTTGCCTTGGTATTTGGCCGCGGCTGCGGCTTGATCCTGCGAGAATTCGGTGGCGAGCGTTTTCCAGTCGACCGGTGCGGCGTCCTGCGCAAAGGCCGCCGCGGCAAACAGACAAAAGAGGAGGAGGAGTTTCATAGAAAAGTGACAATGCCAGAGGATCGGCGGGTGACAAGTGCGGTTCATTCGGCGGCGGGGGCGACCTCGGGGACAGGTTCGGAAACCGGCTCGGCGGCAGCCGGCGCGGCCTCGACCACCGGGGCCGATTCCGCCGGCACGGGCTCTTCGACCACCTCGGTAACAGCAGCGGCGGCGGGTAGGTCCTCGCTCACGGTTGCCGCCGAGGCTGGATCGGCCTCGGCGGGAACTTCGGTTACAGCCTCGCCCGACGCTTCAACCATGGCGCTCTCGGCCGAAGTGGCATCGGCCGGGGCCGGTGCCACGGACGCCATGGCATCCGCTTCCGCCTTGCGGCGCGCTTCGGCTTGACGTTCTTGTTCGCGCTGGGCGGCGCCGTGCGCCTCCTGCAGGGCTTCGCGATGGTCACGAGCACGCTGCTGGCGCATCACGCCGGATGCACCGGGCAGAATAAGGGTCTCGGACTCGACTTTTCGCCCCAAACCGAGAAAGCCGGGAAAAACAACGTCGCTTTCTTTCATGACAACAGGCTGCTGCGCCGGCGCGGAGCAGGCCAGGACCGCGGAAAGGAACGCCGAGGAAATCAGGGGAAACTTCATACCCCGAAAGATGCTACGACCCCGGCCCGCGGACAAGCGGGATTCGCCGATCCGGCCGACGCGCTCCGCAGGAACGGAGATGCGGCTTCAACTTTGCGGAAATTTGTGCGAGGCAGACCGCATGCATCCGAACTGCGGCGTCGCTCTTGCCCTGGCCCTCATGGCCGCGTCCGCTCGTGCGGAAGAGACTGCGCCCCCTCGCATCGCCACGGTTGACCTGACAACCGTCTTCGAAGCCCATCCGCGCACGGCGGAGGCCACCGCGGCGCTGAGCGCGGCGCGCAAGGCAGCGAGGCAGAGCTTCCGCGACAAGTCGGAAGAGCTGAAGAACACCTTGCAAAGACACCAGGAACTTCTGCGCGATGGACGCAAGGCGGAAGCCGCAGCGGAATTGGAAAAAGCGAACACGCTGGAACGGGCCATCGCCGAACTCGGCACAACCAACCAGCGCGCCCTCGAAGAGCAGTTCAGGACCGCAAAGAAAGAGATTCTCGACGACATCGCGCGCGTGGTGCGCGAGTTCAACGCGGAGAAGCGTTACGCCGTGGTCCTCGACAAATCGGCCGCCTCCGACAACGGCCTGCCGCAGGTCCTCGATGCACCGGGGGCGCACGATATCACGGCGGAGATCATCGCCCGCCTGAAACCATGAGCCGCGTTGTCCTTCCGGTCGACCGGTTGGCGGAACTTTGGCCGGATCGCCTGCGCGGACGCCGCACCGGCGCGCTTCTCCATGCCGCCTCGGTCAACGCCTTGCTTGTGCCCACGCTCTCCGTGCTCGAGCAGATGAATGCCGCCGGCGGTATCAGACTGGCCGCGCTCTTCGGCCCGCAGCATGGATTCGAAACAACGACGCAGGACAACATGATCGAGTGGCGCGGTTACCGTCACCCGCGGCTCAACATCCCGGTGCACAGCCTCTACGGCGAGCACCGCGAACCGACGGACGAAATGCTCGAGGGCATCGAGGTTCTTTTTGTCGATCTGGTCGACGTGGGCGCGCGTTATTACACGTTCATTTGGACCATGCTGCTGTGCCTGCAAGCGGCGGCACGGCGCGGCATCACTGTCGTGGTGGCCGACCGGCCGAATCCGATCAACGGAGTGACTACGGAAGGACTCCCCCAGCGCGCGGACCATCTTTCCTTCGTCGGCCTGCATCCCCTCCCCGTGCGCCACGGCAAAACGATCGGCGAACTGGCGCGCCAATTCCGCGACGAGTTGGTGCCGGATGTCGATCTTGTTGTCCTGCCGCTGGAGGGGTGGAATCGTGCCCACTACCACGAAGAGACCGGCCTGCCCTGGGTCATGCCCTCGCCCAACATGCCCACACCCGAGACGGCCGTGGTGTATCCGGGCATGTGCCTTCTCGAAGGAACGAATATTTCGGAGGGCCGCGGGACGACGCGGCCGTTCGAACTGTTCGGCGCGCCTTGGATCGATGGCGAGCGCTTGTCCGCCGCGCTGAACGGCCTCGGTTTGCCCGGCGTCCACTTCCGCGAGGCAGCCTTCGAACCGGGCTTCCAGAAGCATGCGGGACAAATCTGCCGCGGCGCGCAATTGCATGTGACCGACCGCGCCGCATTCCGTCCGGTGCTCACGGGTCTGGAAATCATCCGGACGATACGCGACATGCATCCGCGGGACTTCGCGTGGAAGCAGCCACCCTACGAATACGAACACGAGAAGTTGCCGATCGAAATTCTGTGCGGCCGGCCGCTGGAGAAAATTTTCGATGAGACAGTTTGATGCAGCCCTCCTTGCTTCGGCCCTGATCGCCCTCGCCTCCCCGGCGGTCGCGACCAAGGTGACCTGGCAGGAGTTGCTGAACACCCCGAGACCCTTCGACGGCCTGATGGAGAAGGCGGAAGACTTCGCCGAAATCGTGCCGCCGCAGAACATGCCGGCCGAGGGATTGCGTTTCTTCACCGAAATGGCGCGCGACCTTTACGCGACTTTCGAGCAACCGCCGACATCGCATTATTTTTTCTGCACCGTCTACTACACGCCGCACGAAAGCGGTTTCGAGGCGGAGCGCGGCTTCGACCTGACGCCGACCGCGATGAGGGGTGCGCGCGGACGCAAATACGCGGCCGACTTTGTCCGCGCCGTGGGCATGGAAGGCTTCGGACGCCTGGCTGCTCCGGTCGGCAAAAACAAATATCTCGCCTACAACGGGCGCCTGCATTCCCGCATCCTCGGCAACCGCAACAACGAGCTGATTCCTCGCCACAGCATCGCGGTGAACACGAGAAACAAGCTCGTTCCGTCCGGGCGCAAAATCTGGGTGCTCGATCCGGAGGTCTACAACCAATTCGGCGCCGCGCTCTACGAAGTTTCCGATACCGGGGGCGGCCTCTTCCGCAACCAGATCGACCTTTACTGGGGCGAGGACGATCCGCGCGGTCCGGGATCGGGCGTGGCGCGCGCCGCGTCGTGCGATGTGCCGGTGCGCTGGATCGTGCCGGTGCTCCCCGCGAGCAAATAGGACGGGCGTTGGCCGGTCGGCCAAAGACAACTCGTAACGCTTGGCTCTGCTCATGGCGGCACCCTGCAATGAATGCCTTTCAGGTGGATCGCGATGTCCCCATCGCGATTTCCGCGCCGGAAGATCGCGCAGGGACGGCGCGATCCGCCCACACTGGCGTCAGAACAACTCGCCCTGCGAGCCGCGTGACTTTTCCTCGGCCAATTTTTCGTATTCGGCGAGGAGACTGCGGAACTCGCACTTCCTGGCCAAGGCGACGACGGCGGAGGCATCGGGGGCAATACGCAGCTCTTTGACCGGCACAGGGAGCGGCAACGTATCATCAAGCCGGACGAGTTCCATGTTGTCGCGCACGCGCGGCGCAGCGGCCTCCACTTTGGCGCGCAGTTTTTCATTTTTGATCGCGGGAATTTCGCCGAGAAGTTTGGCCACGCCCCCGTGTTCCAGCACCAGCTTGGCTGCGGTCTTCGGCCCGACTCCTTCGACTCCGGGGATGTTGTCGACCGAGTCGCCGGTCAGCGCGAGGACATCCGGAATCAGCTCCGGCGGCACGCCCCACTTGGCCTCGACTTCCGTTGCGCCGAGCAAGGCATAGCCGTCCTTCGAGTCCCCGACGTCCGACTTGTTCGTCGTGTAGATTTGCGTCCCGGTGTCGACCAGCGCGTAGATGTCTTTGTCATTCGTCGCAATGACGACACCGGATTTGTCCTTGCGCGCCGCGGCGGCGTAGGCCGCGATGAGATCGTCCGCCTCGTGGCCCTTCAGGCTGAGATTTTGCACACCCAGAGCGGTCACCGCTTCCTCGATCACGGGCAACTGCGTCTGCAAGTCATCCGGCGTTTCCTCGCGTTGCTGTTTGTAGGTGGGAAGCAATTCCATGCGCCGCTCGGGCAAACCCGCATCCCAGACCACGGCGGCCAAGTCCGGCTTGAGGTCGGAGAGCATCTTGCGGAGGGCTTTGACGAAACCGAATACCGCATTGGTCGGCTCGCCCTTGCTGTTCTTGAGGCCTTGGATGGCGAAGAACGAGCGGTAGGCGTAGTAGTGTCCGTCGACGAGCAGCAGGCGCATGACGAAGTTGTTCTATCCGGTGGCGGGGCCGCCGAACAGGTCGAGTTGCGCCGGTCCGGGGGCCGTGGCGGGTCGCGGCAGGTCGATGCCGAGAAGCGGAGCCAACCGCTGCACTGTCTGGACGGCCATGCCCTCGAAGTGGTTGTTGGCAAAAAGGTAAATGGCGGAAGCGTCCGCATGATGGCGCAGCTTCGCCGTCCAGTGGTCCAATGCGGTGTCGCGGGGCCAGAGCAGTTTGCCGTAGCGGTGCGTTTCGCGTCCGTCCGCCCCGTATTTGGTCCGGAAGTCCCCGAGCAGGCGGACGTAAAGGTGCGATGCGGTGACCGGGAGAAAACCGAAGCCGGATTTTTTCTGCTCATCCAAGGCGAAGTTGTCCGCCCAGACCCATGCGACATTGCGGTCCTCGAGAATTCGGGCCGCGTGCGGCGTCTCCCAGCTTTCGTGGCGGAACTCGACCGCGAGCGGGATCTCCGCGGGCCATGCGCGGAAGAAGGTGCGCAAAGTTTTTTCTTCATGGGACCGCGCGTGGAAGGACGGAGGCAGCTGGAGCAACGCGCAGCCGAGGTAGGACCCGAGCTCCTCGGCCAAGCGGCGCATCATGGCGATTTCCGGCGCGGGATCGTCCAACCGCTTTTCATGGCTCAGAGTCTTGGGAAGCTTCGGGCAGAAGCGGAACCCGGGTCCGGCCAATTCCTCCCAGTGGCTCACCGTCTTGGCCGAAGGCAGGTGGTAAAAACTCGAGTCCATTTCCACCGCGTGGAAATGCGACGCGTAAAATTGCAGCCACCGGTTCCTCGGCAGATCGTGCGGATAAAACCCGTCGCGCCAGTCGTCGAAACTCCACGCGCAGGTGCCGAGCCAGACGCGGCCGGGGGAAAGCGCGCGGGCCGACATCCTAACGCGGCAACTGCGGGGGCGCCGGCGGCGCAGAACGCCCTCCGAACCAAGGCAAGCGGCCGGGATGCCTGCCCTCGATGTAGTAAGCGATGGCCGCGCGACCGAGAGCGTAGGTTCCGGCGCCGGCCACGCCACCCGAAATCATGTGCCCCCAGACCGGCAGGATTTTCACCGCAGCGCGCGCCGTCTCGCGGAAAACCAGCCCCGCCCCGAAGCCGATGCCGAGCGATGCGGCAAACTCCCCGGCCAAGCGGAGGGAAAAGTCGCGTCCGCTCGTGTAAATGATCAGCGACACCATGAACATCTGCAGACTGAGGAGCACCGGAAAATCGGCCAGCGGAATGGGCTGCATGCCGATGACACCGGCCACTGCGCCGAACGCCTTGAGCACCGTGCCGGCCAGTCGGGCCTGCGCACCGCGCGCGTGCAGAAAGCGCGCGAGCTCGAGTTGCGCGTCCTCGGGCAGAAAATCGCAAAGACGGTCCCCGAGGTCGGAACGCTCCGCGGCAGCAATGCCGTGCTCGGCCAAACCGCCCGGCAGGTGCGCCGAAAACACGATCGAGGCCGAGGCGCCCGCATCGGCCAGAGCGGAGAGCACGGCGGGAATCCCGGCAGGTCCGCCGAGAACAAGCACGGCCAACCCGGCGGGCGAACCGCCCTCGCGCGGCGCGGCGCCGGACAGAACCTCCGCGGCACGCCGCGCATCGGCCGACGATGCGCCCGAAGCAACATAAAGAAAGAGGTCGGCCGGTGCGCCGGAAAAAGTGCCCGGACCGCGCAAGTCGGCCAGCTCCAACGTCCCTGCCCCGCGCACGGGAGTCCAAGGTCCGCGCGTGAGCGGGGCGTGGAGGACGGGGCGGACGGCCAACGCGTTGACCAGCGCGGGCAACTCGACGCTCTCCGACCCGAGAAACGCGATGCGCGGCGGGCGCTGACGGAGGAAGATTTCCTTGATCGGGTCGAGCTCGCGCAGAATCGGTTCCTGCAGCGAGCCCGGCAACTTGCCGAGGAGCGCGGCCAGCTTTTCGTAGGCGGCAAGCAGCGCGGGTCGGCTCATTGCAGGACGGGCAGCAGGAGCGCGGCGTGCTCGTCGGGCGCAACGCGGCGGAAAACTTGTTCGATGCGCCCGTCCCTTCCTATGACAAACGTGGAACGCTCGGTGCCCATGGATTTTTTGCCGTCTTTTTCCTTCTCCACCCAAACCCCGTAGGCTTTGACCATGCGATGGTGTTCGTCGGTGAGGAGCGGGAAAGGAAGGTTGTATTTGGCGATGAAAGCGAGATGCGAAGCAGCATCGTCCACACTCACCCCGAACACCGCGGAGTTGGTCGACGTGATTTCCGACCACGCGTCGCGCAGTCCGCAGGCCTGCCGGATGCACCCGGGCGTGTCGTCTTTCGGGTAAAAATAGAGAACGACGCGCTGGCCGGCAAAGTCGGCCAATTTCACCTCGGTCCCATCGCCGTATTCACCGCCCACGGCAAGAGCATGGAATCCGGGTGCAGCGTCCCCGGGGCGCAATTCGTGTGTCATGGCGTCAACATAGCCAGAAACGCGCGGTGCGCGCGAAAAAGAAAAACCGGATCAGCCGACCATGCCGCCGGCCATTTCATGCAGTTCGTCGGCCACCCGGCGACGATCCTCGGGGCTCAGGCGGTCGATGAACAGGATACCGTCGAGATGATCGATCTCATGCTGCAAAGCGCGGGCCAGGAGGCCTTCCGCCTCGAACTCGACAGGATTCCCGTCGATGTCCAGCGCGCGGGCGCGCACCACGGCAGGCCGGTCCACATCGCCGTGCACCCCCGGAATACTCAGGCAGGCTTCGGATCCGGCGACCTTGCCGCCGGCAAGGACTTCCACCTGCGGGTTGACCAGAATCATCGGCATATGTTTGTGCACGGGACGCGATTTGCCGCCGATGCGCAGAACGCTGGGACGCCTTTTCGCCTCGCGCACGTCGATGACAACAAGACGGCGCGTCACACCGACCTGGTTGGCGGCAAGCCCGCAACCGTCGTGCGCGTACATCGCATCGAGCATATCGTCGGCCAACGTCTTCACACCGTCGTCGATGCGATCGATCGCGTCCGCTTTGGCCCGCAGTGCGGGATGACCGAGTTTGACGATCTTCATCATGGGGTTTGCGGTGTGGCGCTCTCCGACGGACGGGTGAAAGCGGGCAGGTTGCGGATGCCTGCCTCGCGGATGGAATCGAAGAGGCGCACAATGATGCGGTAAGGCACGTTCTCGTCGGCTTGCAGGGCGACGCCGCGACCGGGTTGGCTTTTCTCCGCTTCGCGCAGGGCATCGGCCAGGCCGTCCAGCGTCACCGGCCGGTTGCCAAGGCGCAGGGTTTGTTCATCCTTCACCTCGAGAATGAGCGGCTCGTCCTTTTTGTCTCCCGCCTCGGCCGAGCGCGATTCGGGCAGCGCGATCTTCAACTGCGGCAGGTCCTTCTTGAACGTGGTGGTGACGATGAAAAAGATGAGAAGGATGGCCAGGATGTCGATGAGTGAAACAATGATGACAACCGGCGCGCGGCGCTTGCGGGTGTAAAATCTCATCGCGGACGGATCAGCGCGTCTCGGGGTAGCACTTGGCGAGAAGGTCGGCGATGAGCCCTTCCATGGTCACGGCCATGGTCTCGATCTTGCGCTGGAAATAATTGTGCGCGATGAGACTGGGCGCGGCCACGGCGAGACCGACGATGGTCGTGTTGAGCGCCTCGGAAATTCCGCGCGCCACCGCCACCGTGTCGCCCGCGCCGCCACCGCCACCGAGGTTGGCGAAAATCGTGACGAGACCGGACAGGGTTCCGAGCAATCCGAAGAGTGGCGCGACGCCGGTGGTCATCTCGAGCAGGGCCAGTCCGCTTTCCATGCGGACGACTTCATGGCGGGCGCGCACCTGCACCGCCTCGAGGTTCTCCTGCCGCGGCCAGTTGCGGTGCGCGAGGCAGGTCGTGATGATGCGTCCGAGCGGCGACGGGTGCATCTGCGCTGCGCGGGCCAGGCCTTCCATCGAGTCGCCGGGCTGGACACCCTCCAGGGCGGACTCAAGTTCGGGTGGAATGACCAGTTTCTCCCGCAGGGCGAGGGCACGCAAAAGAATGACCGTGCCCGCGCTGACGGAAAGCGCGAGGAGCAGGATCATAAAGAACCCGCCGTTGACGAAAAACATCGCTGCGCCGTGGAAAGCCTGGGTCATGTCAGTAGGATATGATGCTGAAACTGAAATCGATCTCGATCCTTCCGCCGTCCAGCACAGGCAGGACATCGGGCGGGATGGGCGGAATCTCCGCAGCACGTATAGACTCGATCGTCACAATTTCAAAACTTTCATTGGAGGTGTTGGAGAGAACGCGCGGGTTGCGGGCCTTGCCGTCCTTCTCGATGGTGAAGAGGACCTTGATCGAGCCGAGGCTGAACATGTCCATGCGCGAGCCGATGTGGTAATACCAACTCGAACCGACCGCATCGCTGATCGCCTTGCGGTAACGGCCGAGCGGTGTGGCCAGAGCGGAGACCGACGCCTTGCCGCGGCTGTTGATGCTGCCGCTCAATCGCGTGGCACGCGTCATCGGCCGGTAGGAAGGCCGAGCGGCAGGCACGGCGGGCGGCGGCGGCTGCTTCGGGGTTTTCTCCGGCTCGCGAGTCACGTTCGACGCGATGATGGCGCCGTCGTCTTCGGGCTCGGGTTTGATCTCCTCGCGTTGCTCGGGAAGTTGCGGTGCGGTTTGCGGCGAGGGCGGCGCGGGGGGCGACGGCGGCATTTCCGGCGCGGGCGGCGCGCTATCCGGTTTGGCCAGGGCCAGTTGCTGCTCCTCCAATTCGAGGAAGGGTTGGTCGCGTCCTTCCTGCGTGGGCAAGGCCGCACCGCCCGACGCCGCGTCCGGTGAAGCGGCGGCTGTGTTGCGGTCCGACTCGAACGACGCATTCTGCGGCGGCTCCGACTCGGGCGCTGCGGTATCGACAAATTGCGTTTCCGTCGGCGCCGGCGGCTCGACCAGCGTAACCGTGAGTTCCTCGGGCATCTCCCCGCGGATCTCCGGCGGCTTCACGAAAAGAAACCAAGCGATGAAAAAGATTCCGGTGAGATGCGCGAGCAGGGAAAGCAGCAACGCGAGGAGAACGGCGCGGCGCGCGGCTTTGCGTTCGGCCAAACGATTCCTCATCGCCGTCCCCTTCCCTGCGTCATGCGCGCGTGATGGAACAGATACTGCTGCGCGTAGCCGGCGTGCGGGCCGAACTGCGAGGACAGCTGCTTTTCCAGCGCAAGCGGTGTCGGCTTTTTGTGTCCGCGCCAATAGTGCTGCTTCATGATGCGTTCGATCCAGGTATCGACGGGAAACGCGGAGAGACGCTCGAAACCGAAAAGCATGACACAGTTCGCCACCTTGCGTCCCACGCCGGGGAGTTCGCATAAAGCTTCGCGCAAATCCGCATCACCGAGTTCGCGCATTTTTTCGAGATCCGCCCCGCCCGAAGCGACGCGCTGGGCCGTGGCGCGCAGATTTTTGGCGCGATAACCGAGACCGCAGGCCCGCAAGTCTTGCTCGGAAGCGGCGGCGAGCGCACGCGGCGAAGGGTAAGCCCGCAAGTCCGTGCCGCGCACCGCGCGACCGAACCGCGCGCGCAGCGCGGTCGACATCTGACGGATGTGCGCGACCTGTTTCATGGACGATGTGATGAAGGTGGCGAGGCACTCCCACGCCGGTTGTCGGATCATCCGCAACCCGCGGCAAAACTCCAAGGCCGCAAGCATGGTCCGGTCCCCGGGAAAACCCGCGTAGACCGCCTCCAGATCGTGATCCAAGGCAAAATAATGCGCGACCTCGTCGGGATCGCCGTCCAACACGACCAGCTTGCCCCCGTCCGCGCGGACCGCGGCGAATTTGTTGCCGATGAGTCCCTCCCAAACACCGTCCGGCCGTTCCCGCCAATGGAACACCTGGCCGCATTCCAGCGTGGCGCGAAGATCGATGAACCCGTGGTGCGGCACGGATCAATCCATGAGCTTCGCGGGAACAAAAAACTCGAGCACTCCGTGGCGGAAACCGCGCGAAACATCGATGGCGCAGAGCAGGCTCTTGCGCACATGCAAGGCGCCGGCGTTGTCGCATCCGAGGAGCAAGGCGGCGAGCGCACCGAGATCGGGCTGGTGTCCGACGAGCATGACCGAAGGCAACTTCGCGTAACCCTCGAGTTTGGGCACCGCGTCGAAAGGGTCCATGCCGCAGGCCGCCCACGGCACTTCGATCAGTTCGGCGGCTTCGATGCTTTTCGCCACGAGTTTCGCGGTCTGCAGCGCGCGGGTGACCGGGCTGGAGAGAATGACCGCCGGCGCGATGCCGTGTTTGCGGCAAAATTTCCCCGTGCGCTCGGCCTGCGCCTCGCCCTTCGGCGTGAGCCGGCGCGCATGGTCGGAGGCGGCCAGCACCTCGGCCTCGGCATGGCGCAAGAGATAAAGAGTCATTCCGCCGCGCGGCTACATGACCATGCCGCCGTCGACCACCAGCGTCTGGCCTGTGATATAGGCGGCCTCGGAACCGGCGAGAAACGCGACCGCCGCGGCGATGTCCTCCGGCGCACCGAAGCGCCCCAGCGGGATGCGCTCGACCACCGCCGTGCGGATACTCTCGGGAAGCGCATCGGTCATGTCCGTCTGGATGAAACCTGGCGCAACGGCATTGACCGTGATGCCGCGTCCGGAAAGTTCGCGCGCGATCGTTTTGGTCAACCCGATAAGGCCGGCTTTGCTCGCCGCGTAGTTGGCCTGCCCCGCATTGCCCATGATGCCGCTGACCGAACTGATGTTTATGATGCGGCCGCTGCGTTGTTTGGCCATGGGGCGCTGCACGGCGCGGATGAAGTTGAAAGCGCCCTTCAGATTCGTGTCCAAGACCACATCCCAATCCTCGCTGCTCATCCGCATGCTCAATCCGTCCCGCGTCACCCCGGCGTTGTTGACGAGGATGTCCACCTTTCCGAAGTCCTTCATGATGGCATCGGCCAGCTCCTGCACTGCCTGGAAATCGGACACGTCCACCGCGTAGGCCTTGGCCGCACCGGGATGCGCCGCATTGATGGCATCCGCCGTTTTCGCCGCATTGGACTCGGTGCGACTGACAACCGCCACCTTGGCGCCGCCATCGGCGAGTCTTTTGGCGATGGCCTCGCCGATCCCCCGCCCTGCGCCGGTGACGACGGCGGTTTGTCCCTCGAATGGTTTGCTCATAGGAGCAACATCAAACAGGAGGCGGCGCCGCCGAGGCAAACATTAACGCCGGAAGACGGCCTCGATCTGGCCATGCGGTTCGTCGGTCGAAGTGAACACGATGTTGGGATTGTCCAACCCGAAAGGCTGCAAGTTGATGAGATGGCAGTGCTTGTTGGGGAGCGCGAGCGTGACCTCGTCGATCTCGGGCACCGCGGCGAAAGCCGCCTCGGCCATCTCGGCCATGGTGGCCTGCACCGAGGGGCTGAAGTTGTCGCAAAACGGACGGGTCATGGCCGCTCGGATGCGCGCGTTGGCCTCGCGAAAACCCGCCGGGTGCTTGGTCCAATGCCACCCCGCGGTGACCGACGTGGCAAAAATCCGGTCCTTGGTTTCCGGCAGCGTGGTGAATTCGCACTTCGGGTAGTCGGAGAAACCGCTCTCGGTCGACTTGAGGATGAGCCAGTCGGTCACTCCGGAAGTCAGTTCCTCCGTCTTTGCCGTGACCGCCGCCTTGACCCAAGGCACGGGTGAACCCGGCGCGGTGAAGCTGTGGTTGTTGTCCCCGATCCGTTCCCAGACGCGCTCGCGGATGTCGACGTGCACGCGCTCGACCTGCGCGTAGCGGTCGAGAAAATGGCGAGCGAGATGCACGGCGAACTTTTCCGTCTCGGCGGTCAGATGATCGCGGGAGAGCGCATTGATCGTGTTCTTCACCGTGTCGGTCGCCACCAGCTTGCTGTTGTCTCCCTTGGTGTAGGAGGTTTCGAAATCGCCCTCGAGCAGGACTTGGACATCGGCTTCGACGACGGTATGACGCGCGCCTTCGCGCAGAATTTTGACCACGCGCACGCGCGCTTTTCC
>JAFMJK010000210.1 GCA_017853515.1 Chthoniobacterales bacterium
GCGGAAAAATCCGTCCTCGCCTACGCGGAAAAACTTCTCCGCATCCAGGCCGAGCGTGAAATGGAGCCGGGGATGGCGTTTCCTCCGGACAGTGCCTGGCAGGGGGAATTCGAGGAGTCGTTCCCCTTCAAAGAAACGCCGGACCAGCTCACGGCGATCGCCGACGCCAAGCGCGACATGGAATCGGCGCGTCCGATGGATCGGCTCATCTGCGGCGATGTCGGCTTCGGCAAAACCGAGGTGGCCATCCGCGCGGCTTTCAAGGCGGTGATGGGCGGCAAGCAGGTCGCCTTTCTCGCCCCGACGACGGTGCTGGCCCAGCAGCACTGGCAGACGCTGCGCGAGCGGATGTCGGATTATCCCGTGACCATCGGTCTGCTCAGCCGCTTCCGCACGGCGAAGCAGCAGAGGCAGGTGCTCGCCGGACTGAAGGACGGCGCGGTCGATATCGTGGTCGGCACGCACCGCCTGCTCGGCAAAGACGTGGCTTTCAAAAATCTCGGACTCGTCGTGGTGGACGAGGAACAGCGCTTCGGCGTGCTGCACAAAGAACGGCTGAAGGAAAACTTCCGCAAAGTGGACGTGCTCACGCTCTCGGCCACGCCGATCCCGCGCACGCTTTACCTTTCGCTGCTCGGGGCGCGCGACATGAGCACGATCGAGACACCGCCGCCGAACCGCATCCCCGTGGAAACAATCATCTGCGGATACGACGAGCGCATCATGCGCGATGCGATCAAACGCGAGATGGCGCGGGGCGGTCAGGTCTATTTCCTGCACAACCGCGTCAAATCGATCGGCCTTCTCGAGGAACGGATCAAGCAGCTGGTGCCCGGGGCGCGCATTCTCGTCGGGCACGGACAGATGCCCGAGGACGAACTCGAGGAAGTGATGGCCAAGTTTGTCGCCGGCGACGCGGATATCCTGCTTTGCACCACGATCATCGAAAGCGGTCTCGATATCCCCAACGCCAACACCATCATCATCGACCGCGCGGACCGGTTCGGCTTGGCCGATTTGTATCAATTGCGCGGGCGGGTCGGACGATCCAACCACAAGGCCTATGCTTACCTGCTGCTGCCGCGCGAGCTGATGGGCGGCACGGGCGAGGCGAGGCAGCGCATCGCGGCCATCCGGCAATATTCCAATCTCGGCGCGGGGTTCCGCGTGGCCATGCGCGATTTGGAGATCCGCGGCGCGGGAAACATCCTCGGCACGGAGCAGAGCGGGCACATCCTCGCCATCGGTTTCGAATTTTACTGCCGCCTGCTCAAGGCGGCGGTGGCCAAGCTCAAGGGTGAAAAAGCACCGGGGCGACCCGAGGTGCGCGTGGAGATCGATTTTCTGGCCACCGATCCGGCCGCGGCGGAAAAAGGGCGGCTGGCGGCGTGGATCCCGAACGATTACATCGCCGAACCGCGCGAGCGCATCGCCGCCCACCGCGAACTGGCCGAGGCGGAGACCCTGCCCGTCTTGGACCAGGTCAAGGCCCGGTGGAGGGACCGCTACGGACGCCTTCCCGCCCCCGCCCGCAACCTCTTGAAACTGGGGGCCATCCGCCTGCGCGCCGCCGCGGCGGGAATCGATCTGGTCGAGACCGAGGGCAATGTCCTCAGGCTGCGCCGGAACGGGGATTTCATCATGGTCGGCCACCGGCACCCCCGCCTGGAGGAAGGCGATCCTGCCTTGAAATTGCGCCAGATTCTTTCACTCTTGCAGCAGTTGTGACACCAGCCATCCGCCTCGCGGCCATTGCGGCCGCTTTTTTAACCGCCCTTTCACCCGTCCGCCTCGCCGCCCAGCAGGAGAAGATGGTCGACGGGATCGCCGCCGTGGTGAACTCGAACGTCATCACCTACGGGCAGGTGCGCGAGTTGCTCATGTTCCGTCAGCGCTCCATGGGCCAGCAGCAAATGACCGAGGAGATGAAGGAAAAGATGCAAGAGTCGCAGGATGCGGCGATCAACGACCTCGTCGACCGGCAACTCATCATCGACGCGTTCAAGACGGACGGATTCCAGATCCCGGAATATGTGGTCGACGATCGCATCAACTCTCTCATCCGGGAGGAATTCGGCGGGGACCGCACGTCCTTTGTCCGCACGCTCAAAGCCCAAGGCTTCAGCCTCTCGCGCTTCCGCGAGGTGGAGCGCGAAAAAATCATCGTGCAGGCCATGCGGCAAAAAGCCGTCAAATCGGACTTCGTCATTTCGCCGGATAAAATCGAGGCCTTCTACCGCTCCAATATCGCCAAGTATTCCACGCCGGAGGAGATCCGGCTGAGCATGATCGTCCTCCGTCCCGAAGCCGGCGACAGCGACGACCCGGTGACGGCCGCGCGCGAGGTCGCCGCGGAGATTCGGCAGAAGCTGGCCGACGGCGCCGATTTCGGCGGCATGGCCCAGATGTATTCGCAGGACAGCACCGCCGAACTGGGCGGCGACTGGGGGTGGATCGACCGCAAGACCCTGACGTCCGAATTGAACCAGGTGGCCTTTTCGCTCAGTCCGGGCGAACTCAGCGATGTCATCCAAGTCGGCGACGCGTTCTACATCATGCGTGTCGAAGCGAAGAAAGCCGCGGTGACCAAACCTCTCGCCGAGATGCGCGACGAGATCAGCGCGAAGCTCTACGAGGAAGAAAGGCTGCGCCTGCAAAAACAGTGGATCGAGAGCCTGCGCAGCAAGGCCTACGTGAAAATCTTTTGACCGCCCCGTCGCGCCCCGTCCTCGGTCTGACCCTCGGCGACCCGGCCGGCATCGGACCCGAAATCGTACGCGCCTGCCTGGCCGATGCACAACTTCCGCGGCAGTGCGAATACCGCGTCATAGGAACGAGCGAGGGTTTCGCGCCGGGCAAACCCGACCCGGCCTCCGCGCGCGCATCTTGGGACGGACTGAAGGAAGCGGCCACACTCCTCGGGAACAAAGAGATCGCCGGAGTGGTCACCGGGCCGGTGAGCAAGGAAGGACTGCATGCCGCGGGATTCCCCTTCCCCGGGCAGACCGAATTTTTCGCGGCGCGCAGCGGAACGGACAATTATGCCATGTGCCTGACCGGCGGACCGCTCACCGTGGGACTGGTGACGATCCATGTGCCGTTGCGCGATGTTCCGCGCCTGCTCAAAAAAGAAGAGATCGTCCGCACCGGCAAACTGCTCGCCGGTTTCGTCCGCCGCCGCGCGGGACGCGAACCGCGCATTGCCGTGGCCGGACTCAATCCGCACGCGGGGGAAGCCGGATTGTTCGGCGGCGAAGAAAAGGAAATCATCGCGCCCGCCGTGGAGGAGTTGGCGAGCGCGGGCAATTTCAGCGGACCGCATTCGCCGGACACGGTGTTTCATCGCGCCGCGCAGGGGGAATTCGACGCCGTTCTCTGCATGTATCACGACCAGGGCCTGATCCCCTTGAAGCTGCTTGCTTTCGACCAAGGCGTGAACGTGACACTCGGACTCCCCTACCCGCGGACCAGCCCGGATCATGGAACGGCCTTCGACATCGCCGGCACGGGACGCGCCAACCACGAAAGCATGATGGCCGCGATCAAACTGGCGGTGGAGTTGTTGGCGAAGTCCTGTTCCGAGTCCCAAAAGATTTCAGACTTTGTTGCCTGAGG
>JAFMJK010000026.1 GCA_017853515.1 Chthoniobacterales bacterium
TTGGGCCTTGGTTGCCCTCGTTAGCTTCTGTTAAAAATTACTTCAACTCGGCCAGCTTCGCCTTGATCGCCTCGAAATTCGGCAGCTCGCGCGGATCGTCGTGGGATTCGGCGTATTGGATGACGCCGTTTTTGTCGACGATGAAGGCGGAGCGTTTGGCCACGCCTCCCATGGGCAGATTCAGTTGCGGGGCAAACTGCGCGTAGGCGATGCCGTAAGCCTGCGCGACTTTGTGGTCGTAATCGCTGGCAAGCGTGACGGTGATTCCTTCCTTCTGTGCCCAGGCCTCCTGCGCGAAGGGATTGTCGCCGCTGATGCCGATGACTGACGCGCCGGCAAAATCGGAGAGTCCTTTGGACACCGAGCAGAATTCGTCGGTGCAGACGCCGGTGTAGACCATGGGGAAGAAAAGCAGGACGACGTTTTTGCCTTTGTGGTCGGAGAGTTTGACCAGATTGAGGCCGTCGGCGTTTTTGGAAGAGAGGGCGAAATCGGGAGCGGTGGTTCCGGTGGTAAGCATGTGTTTAGTTGGGAGTTGAAAGTTGAGGGTTGAGAGAGTCGGAGAAGATGAGGAGCGGATGAGAACTCGTCAAGGACGGGTCATCGCTTCCGGGTTGACCCATTGATCGAACTGCTCGCCGGTGAGGTGGCCCGAGGCGAGGGCGGCTTCGCGCAGGCTGGTCTTTTCTTTGTGGGCTTTTTTGGCGATTTGCGCGGCTTTGTCGTAGCCGATGTGCGGATTGAGCGCGGTGACGAGCATGAGGGAGTCCTTCACGTAGTGGTCGATGCGGTCCATGTTCGGTTCGATGCCGATGGCGCAGTGGTGATTGAAAGAATGGCAGGCGTCGGTGAGGAGTCGGACGGAATGGAGGAAGTTGTGGATGATGACCGGCTTGAAGACGTTGAGTTCGAAATTGCCCTGCGATCCGGCGAACCCGATGGCGGCGTCATTGCCCATCACTTGGCAGCAAACCATGGTCATGGCCTCGCTTTGCGTCGGATTGACTTTGCCGGGCATGATGGAGGAGCCGGGCTCGTTTTCCGGGATGGTCAATTCGCCGAGTCCACAGCGCGGTCCGCTGGCCAACCAACGGATGTCGTTGGCGATTTTCATGAGCGAGCAGGCGAGGGTCTTCAATGCGCCGGAGGCGAAGACGAACTCGTCATGGGCGCTGAGCGCGGCGAATTTGTTGGGATTCGAGGTGAAGGGCAGGCCGGTCAGTGCGGCGATTTTTTTCGCGGCGCGCTCGCCGAATTCCGGATGCGAGTTGAGGCCGGTGCCCACGGCGGTTCCGCCGATGGCGAGAGACATCACGCCGGGCAGCGCCATGTCGATGCGGGCCAGGTCGGTATCGAGGAGAGCGACGTAGCCGGAAAATTCCTGCCCGAGGGTGATCGGGGTCGCGTCCTGCAAATGGGTCCGGCCGATTTTGACGATGCCCGCGAAAGCTTTGGTCTTTTCGTCGAGCGTATCGCGCAGTTCGCGGACCGCGGGGATGAGCTTGTGCACGACCACTTCGGCCGCGGCGATGGACATGGCCGTGGGGAAGGTGTCGTTCGACGACTGCGACATATTCACGTCGTCGTTGGGGTGAACCGGTTTTTTCGATCCCATCTCGCCGCCGGCCAGTTCGATCGCGCGGTTGGAGATGACCTCGTTGGCATTCATGTTGCTCTGGGTGCCGGATCCGGTCTGCCAGATGCGCAGGGGGAAATGGTCGTCGAGTTTTCCGGCGATGACCTCATCGGCCGCCTGTCCGATGAGCTTTGCTTTGTCCGCAGCCAGTTTGCCGAGGTCTTGATTGACGAGGGCGCAGGCTTTTTTCAAAACGCCGAGGGCGCGGATCAGTTCGCGCGGCTTGGTGTCATCCCCGATGTCGAAGTGAAGGAGCGAACGCGCGGTCTGCGCGCCGTAGTAGCGATCGGAGGGGACATCGATCGCCCCCATGCTGTCGGTCTCGGAACGGGTTTTCATGGGCGAATAGAGAGGAGTGGTGCTCGGGGGGGGACTTGAACCCCCATGCCTTGCGGCATACGCCCCTCAAACGTACGTGTCTGCCATTTCACCACCCGAGCGTTGCAAGGAGAATAGCGGAGCGGGGGCGCGGCGCAAGTTTTTCGCAGTATCCGGCTGGACTCTGTCCGATCAGAAGAGCAGTTTTGCTGTCCCCGAACATGAATAGAACCCTGGAGTTCAGCCTCAATGGCGAGGCGATCCGCCTGGTCGATGTGTCGCCGGGCACGACACTGCTTGATTGGCTGCGGGCCTCCGGGCGGACCGGATCGAAGGAGGGGTGCGCCGAGGGAGATTGCGGGGCCTGTTCCGTGGCCATGATCGATACCGACGCGGAAGGGCGTCCGGTCTGGCGCTCGTTCAACAGCTGCCTCGCGCCTCTGGCTTCGGTGCAGGGGAGGGAGTTGGTCACCGTCGAGGGTTTGGCGGACGGCAAATTGCATCCGGTCCAGCAGTGCATGGTGCAAAGCCACGGCTCGCAGTGCGGCTACTGCACGCCGGGGATCATCATGTCGATGTTCGAAGGCTACTACCGCAAGGACCTCGACCGCGAGTGGCAGTTGAACGACCAACTTTGCGGGAATCTCTGCCGCTGCACCGGGTATCGTCCGATCCGCGAGGCCGCGCTCGAGGCATGGCAACAGTCGGAAAACGCGGCGAAAGACGCTTTCGGTCAGCGGCTGAAAAAAGCAAAAGCCGTTCCCGCCCCGGCTGACTACGAGGGCGCTGACGGCAAATTTTTCCGTCCGGGTTCCCTCAAAGAGTTGTTCGCCCTGCGCAAAAAGCATCCGCAAGCCCGGCTCATTGCGGGCGCGACCGAACTCGGGCTGGAAATCAGCAAGCGCTTCAAAAAATTTCCCACGCTCATTTCCACCGAGTCCGTTCCGCAACTCCGTCGCTTGGAGAAAAAAGGCAATGTGTGGCACATCGGCGGAGCGGTCACGCTGACCCAACTGGGCGAGGCCATCGCGGATGATTTTCCCATGTGGGCCAAAATGCTCTGGGTTTTCGGATCTCGTCAGATCCGCAACCGCGCCACGATCGGAGGAAATCTTGTCACCGCTTCGCCCATCGGCGACTCTGCGCCGATCCTGTTGGCGCTTGATGCCGCAGTTGTCCTCGCTTCGCCTCGCGGCAAACGAACCGTGCCAGTCGCCGATTTCTTCGTCAGCTACCGCAAGACGGCCATGAAGTCGGACGAGGTTCTCCTCGAGGTGGTGGTTGATGCGGGGAAAGCGGCGAAAGGGATCTCGCGCAAGCGCGAATGGTTCAAAGTTTCCAAACGCCGCGAGATGGATATCAGCACGGTGTCTGCCGCTTTAAATGTCGAGGCGGACAAACAGAATGTCGTGACCGCGGCGCGCTTGGCTTTCGGCGGAGTGGCCGCCACTCCGGCCCGCGCGCTCAAAACGGAGAAGTTTCTGCTCGGCAAAGTTTGGAACGAGGAAACCGTGCAAGGCGCTTGCGCGGTCTTGAGCAAGGAGTTCAAGCCGATCAGCGACGCCCGCGGCAGTGCGGACTACCGGGCGGCGCTCATCGTCAGCTTGCTGGAAAAATTTTACCGCGAGCCAGTGTGGCGCGAGGATGAAGCGCCATTGCCCGAGCCGGTGGTTCCGGCGGACCGTCCGCTCCCGCACGAAAGCGGACACAAACACGTCAACGGCGAGGCGGTTTACACGGATGACATCGCTTTGCGCGGCGGAAGGGCCCTTGAGGTCTGGCCGGTCCACTCGCCCTACGCCCGCGCCAAGATCAAAAAGCGCGATGTCTCCGCCGCGCGAAAAATGCCGGGGATTCACGCTGTGCTGACGGCGCAAGATGTGCCGGGACTCAATGATGTCGGTGCGGTGCGTAAGGACGAAGAGTTGTTGGCCGACAAAGTGGCGCAGTTCCATGGCCATATTGTGGCGGTGGTGGTCGGCGAGACGGCCGATCAATGCCGGGCCGCGGCAGAGCAAATCAAAATCGACTACCAACCGCTCCAACCGATCCTGACCATCGAGCAGGGAATCGCGAAAAAGAGTTTTCACAGCGAGCCCAACTTCATGCGGCGCGGTGATGTGGATGCGGCCCTGTCTAAGGCTCCGCATGTCATGGAAGGGACTTTTTCCTTCGGCGGACAGGAACATTTCTATCTCGAGATGCAGGCGGCTTACGCCGAACCGGGTGAGGACGGCACGATTCAGGTGACCAGTTCCACCCAGCATCCGACGGAAGTGCAGCACGGCGTGGCCCATGTGCTGGGAATTCCGGCAAACAAAGTGGTCATCACGGTCCCGCGGATGGGTGGCGGATTCGGCGGCAAGGAAACGCAGGCCGCGACGCCGGCGGCGCTGGCCGCGCTCGCCGCGCAGGTCACGGGCCGTCCGGCGCGCATGCGCTTCAACCGCGATCAGGACATGATGCTGACCGGCAAGCGTCATCCGTTCCTCGCCAAATTCAGCGTCGGTTACGATGCCGAGGGCAAACTGCTCGCCTTGAAGTCCGAGCACTATTCCGACGGCGGTTGGGCGCTCGATCTTTCCATGCCGGTGACCGACCGCGCGATGTTCCACACCGACAACTGTTACTACATCCCGAACGTCGAACTGCGCGGGCAAGTGGTGAAAACTAATCTGGCTTCGAACACGGCCTTCCGCGGCTTCGGCGGTCCGCAGGGCATGCTGATCATCGAGGAGATCATCGACCGCGTTGCTCGTCGGCTGGGTCTGCCGCCGGAAGTTGTTCGCGAGCGGAATCTTTATCACGGCACCGGTGAGACCAATACGACGCACTACGGACAGGAGATCGAGGACAACCGCATCGGGCAGGTTTGGCACGACGTGAAGGATTGGTCGGACCTCTCCGCCCGCCGCGCGGAGATCGCGGCCTGGAATGCCGCGCATCCTCATCGCAAGCGCGGTATCGCCCTGACTCCGGTCAAATTCGGTATTTCTTTCACCAACACCATGCTCAACCAGGCCGGGGCGCTTGTGTTGGTTTATACCGACGGATCGGTGCAGGTGAATCACGGCGGCACGGAGATGGGGCAGGGGATCAACACCAACATCAAGGCCATCGCCGCGCAGCTGCTCGGCGTCGAGCCGGGCAAGATCCGTGTGATGGCCACGGCGACGGACAAGGTGCCGAACACCTCGGCCACCGCGGCGTCGAGCGGGACGGACATGAACGGCATGGCGGTGAAAGATGCCTGCGGGAAAATCATCGAACGGTTGCGTCCGGTCGCGGCGGAAATGCTTTCTTCGAAGCGGGGCCACACCTGCGGGGCGCAGGACGTGGAATTTCGCGGCGGACGCGTCTTCCAAGTGAACCATCCGTCCGAATGGATCACTTTCGCCGAGGTCGCGACAAAAGCCTGGATGCAGCGTGTGAGCATGTCGGCAGTGGGCTATTACCGCACGCCGGAGATTCATTGGGACCGCAACGCGGGTCGGGGTCATCCGTTTTACTACTTTGCGGTCGGCGCTGCGGTGAGCGAGGTGGAAGTCGACGCCGACACCGGGGACATGCAGGTGCGCCGCGTCGATATTCTTCACGACTGCGGTCAGTCGATCAACGAAGGTATCAACCGCGGACAGATCGAGGGCGGTTTCGTCCAAGGCATGGGTTGGCTCACCGCGGAGGAACTTGTCTGGAGCCGCGAGGGCAAATTGCTGACGCATTCCCCGGACACCTACAAAATTCCGGCGGTCGGCGATATGCCGCGCGACTTCCGGGTGCGCCTGCTCGAGAACGCGCCGAACCCGAAGCAAACCATCGGGCGGAGCAAAGCGGTCGGCGAGCCGCCCTTCATGCTGGCTATTTCGGTGCGTGAAGCGATCCGTGATGCGGTGGCCGCGTTTGGTGCGGGCGGGCGCCAAGTGCGCTTGGCGTCACCGGCCACCGGAGAAGCGATCTTCAGGGCGATTCGCGAGCAAAAGATGCCGGCGATAAAGGGCGCGCCGATCGAGGCCGTGCCTCGCGGGATTTTGGTCTAGCTTTTGGTGCGTTGTAGCGGCGTTCTTTGAGTTCCGGAATAGGTGAGAGGGGAGCTCGCCGGGGGATATGTCATAACAAGTCCCGAAAGATTTCAGACTTTGTTACTTGAGGTAGGGACGAGCGGCTCGCTCGTCCGCTCTCTTTCCAACGGACACGCGAGCCGCGTGTCCCTACCCTCAAAACCTTGTCCGACAGCCCAGCTCCTTTTCGGGTTCGGTATGCGTTGGACGCCGCAGCGACCGGGTTCGCCGAGCGGCGGCCTTCCGCCGCACAAAATAAGATGTGCGCTTGGCTTGATGCAGGGGCTTTGCTAGAGATTCCTCATGTCTGAACACTCGCCCGAAGATCAATTCATCCGCACCATGGCCATCCTTGCCTCCACCGGGGTGGTGTCCGGGTTGCTCGTTCTGGGCACCGTCATCACGGTGCTGGTCAGCCTCAATTTCAACGTCCTGAACTGGATGGAGTAGGAAAGGCTTGCTCCCGCGCGGGGCGACGGCTACTTTCCCGCCCCTTATGCCGAAACCGGTAGCACGCAGAAAAACAAAGAAAGCCGTGGCCAAGCGATTCAAGGTCACGGGTTCCGGCAAGGTGCTCCGCGCCCAAGCTTCGCGACGTCACTTGTTGTCGTCGAAGAGCGCCAAGCGCAAGCGGCAGCTCGCCAAGAGCGTCCTGGTGGACGTGACTGACGTGGCCCGCATCAAAGAGAACCTGCCGTTTGGCTGATAATTGAACGCCGGCCAACGCACCTGGCCCCGCGAATCGGGGCTCACGGGATGGATGAGGTGCGGGGCCGAACAACGAAACGATCCGTCCCGAGGAGACCGCCGCAAGGCGGGACATTAAATGCCAAGAGCAACAAACGCGCCGGCCAGTCGCGAGCGGCGCAAAACGATGGTGTCGAAGGCCAAGGGTTACCGCGGCCGTCGCAGCAAACTCTTCCGCTACGCGAAAGACGCGCGGATGAAGGCCCAGGTCTGGGCGACCCGCGACCGCAAGACGCGCAAACGGAACCTCCGCGGTTTGTGGATCACGCGCATCAGTGCCGCGTGCCGCGCCGAAGGGATCACCTACAGCCGCTTGATGGAGGGCCTGAAAAAGGCGTCCATCGCCATCAACCGCAAAATGCTGGCCGACCTGGCCGTGGCCGACGAGGCCGCGTTCCGCCAAGTCGTGGCCAAAGGTGCGGCGGCGCTGAAGGCCGCTTGATGGTAGGGGCACGCGGCCCGCGTGTCCGCGCTATGGGTGAAGGACGAGCGGGCTGCTCGTCCCTGCCTTGGGGCGGCTCGCGGGGGTGCTCGCCCTCCAACGGGTATCCGCTACAATCCATTGCATCATGCGTGAGGAACTGACCGCCCTGCGCGAGCAGGCGCTGCGCGACATTGCCGGCGCGGCGGATCTGTCCGCTCTCGAGCAGGTGCGCGTGGCCGTGGCCGGACGCGCGGGGACGCTCACCAAGGCGGGCGAGCAGATGCGTCACCTGGCCAAGGAGGAGCGGCCGGAAATCGGAAAACTCCTCCACGAAGTGCGCACTGCGGTGACCGGTGCGCTCGACGCCCGCGCGGCGGAACTTTCCGCTGCGGCCGAGGAAGCGGAGTTGGCCCGGATCGATCCGACTCTGCCGGGGCGCTCGCGTCCGGTGGGCAGCCTGCATCCGCTTCAGCATTTGCAACGCCGTGCGGTGGAGATTTTCCGGCGCATGGGATTCGCGCTGGCCGAAGGGCCGGATATCGAAACCGAATGGCACTGCTTCGATGCGCTGAACACGCCGGCGGATCATCCGGCGCGCAATGAACAGGATACTTTCTATTTGCCCGACGGACGGCTTCTCCGCACGCACACTTCGAGCGTGCAGATCCGCACGATGGAATGCACGGCGCCGCCCGTCCGCATCATCGCGCCGGGTGCGGCCTACCGCCGCGACGAGGTGGACGCCACCCACCTCGCGCAGTTCACGCAAATGGAGGGGCTCTATGTCGACGAAGGCGTGACACTCGGCGATCTCAAGGGAACTTTGGAGTATTTCTTCCGCGAGCTGTTCGGCCCCGACACCAAGGTGCGGTTCCGTCCGCATTTTTTCCCCTTCACCGAACCGAGCTACGAGATCGACGTCCGCGCGGCCGCCTTGGGCGGCGGCGAGCGATGGCTCGAATTGGCCGGCTGCGGGATGGTTGACCCTGCGGTCTTCGCGCAGATCTGCGAGCGCCGCGGCGACAAGGTGTTCGACCCGGAGAAAGTGACCGGCTTCGCCTTCGGTTTCGGCCTCGAGCGTTTGGCCATGATCCTCTATGGCGTGCCCGACATCCGCATGTTCGTGGAGAATGACCAGCGGTTCCTCGCGCAATTCCCGTCATGAAAATTTCCCTCGAGTGGCTCAAGGACTACGTGGCGCTGCCCGGGTCGCCGGAGGCGTTGAGCGAGTTGCTGACCAACGGCGGCACGGAAGTGATCGGGCGCGAAAACCGCGGCAATGTCCCCGACAAGGTGGTCGTGGCGCAGATCCTTTCCAGCGAGCAGCACCCCAATGCCGACCGATTGAGCGTTTGCCAGGTCGACGACGGTTCCGGTCAGCCGCGCCAGATTGTTTGCGGGGCGAAAAATTACAAAGTCGGGGACAAAGTCCCGCTCGCTCTTCCCGGTGCGGTCCTCGGCCCGGATTTCAAAATCAAGGCGGGCAAGCTGCGCGGCGTTGCCTCGGACGGCATGATGTGCAGCGCCAAAGAGCTCGCGCTGGCCGAGGATGCCGAAGGCTTGCTCATTCTTCCCGCCGACACGCCGGTCGGGAAACCGGCCAAGGAACTGTTCCCGCCGGACACCGTGCTCGAACTCGAGGTCACGCCGAATCGTCCCGACATGCTGGGCTACCAAGGTGTGGCGCGGGAAGTCGCGGCCTTGGCGCACGTTGAGGCGAAGGTCGCTGATGCAACCGCGGCGGCGCAAAAAGCGGCGGATGGTTTGGTCCGGCTGGAAGATGCGGGCTGTCCTTTCTACACCGCGCGGATCATCCGCGGCGTGAAGGTTGGGCCGAGTCCGCAATGGTTGGCGGATCGGCTCACCGCGGTCGGATTGCGCCCGATCAACAATATCGTGGATGTGACCAATTATGTGCTGCTCGAAACCGGGCAGCCATTGCACGCCTTCGATTTGGCGAAGTTGGATGGCGGGATTGTCGTGCGGAAGGCGCGGGAGGGCGAGTCGCTCAAGGCTTTGGACGGATCCGATCTCAAGTTGCGGCCGCATGATCTGGTGATCGCCGATGCCAAGAAAACGGTCGCCCTCGCCGGCGTGATGGGGGGAGAGGAGAGCGGGGTGAGCGGGAGCACGACGGACATTCTGCTGGAGAGCGCGTGGTTCGAGCCGACCCGCGTGCGCAAGACTTCCCGCGAACTCGGGATTTCGACCGACTCGAGTTACCGCTTCGAACGGCGTGTGGATCCGTGCGGCGTGGCGGCGGCTTCGGCACGGGCCGCGGAATTGATTGTGCAGACGGCAGGCGGAGCGGCGGAAGCCGAATTGCTCGTGGCCGGCGCGATGCCGCACGGCGAGACGGAAGTATGTTTGGACAACAATCGCTGCCGCGCATTGCTCGGACTCGATATTTCGGACGGGGAAATTGAAGGCATCTTGCAGCGCTTGGGCTTGGTGAGAACCGGCGACAAGTGGAAGGTGCCAAGCTATCGGCCTGACCTGATCCGCGAGGTTGATCTAATCGAGGAAGTGATCCGCGTGGCGGGGATCGAACGCGTGCCATCGAGGCTGCGCGGCTTTCCGGCCGAGGCGAGCACGGCGGACCGTCGGCACGACAACGCGGAAAAGCTTCGCGAACGGCTGCGCGCCCAGGGATTCAGCGAGGCGCGGACTTCGCACTTTGTTTCGCCCGAAGCTTTGCAGCGCGCGGGTGTGGCCGCAGACCATGCCGTGGCCATGCGCAATCCGCTCGGCGCCGACCAGGCGTTGTTGCGTCCGGTCCTGCTCTCCGGACTGCTCGAAGCGCTGGCCCGCAACCTGCGTTATGGTGCGGACAGCGTGCGCTTGTTCGAGTTCGGCCCGGTTTTCCGCAACAGCGGAGTCGAGGAGCAAACGGCTCTGGCCTTGGTCGCGACGGGTGAAGACAGCGATCTTTACGAGTTGAAAGGGGTGCTTCGCGCCGCCTTTGGTCCGGTGGATTTCGCGCCGGAGGCCGGACTGGCGCTGAGAGTTTCCGGACGCGGAGTCGATGGCACCGTGCGGCGTCTGCCGCGCGCCTTGGCCGATGCCCACGAGGCAAAGGACGCGGTTTATTTCGCGGAGGTCGTGGTCGACGCTTGGCTCGGGACTGCGCCGGCGGCGATCCGGGTCGAACCGTTGCCCAAGTTTCCGGCCGCGGAGCGCGATCTTTCGCTCGTTTTGCCGCGCGGGGTGACCTACGCCGCGATCGAGGGCGCCTTGCGCGGGGCCAAGGCGCCGCATCTGCAAACGGTCGCATTGAAGGACGTCTTCGCCGATGCAAGCGGAGTCAAATTGGCGACCGACCAAAAGTCGGTCACGGTCACCTTGACATTCCGCGAAGAGGATCGAACATTGACCTCGGACGAAGTTGACCGCGCGGTGGAGACATTGCGCGATCACGCGAAAGCGGAGCTGGGTGCCGTTTTCCGCGGATAGATCTTTCGCATCGCCGAAGCCGATTTGCCCTGGAGAGTTCGATTAAACGATCCAAGCCCCGAACCGTATTACAATATCCCAGGAGGCTGAGCTGTGGCCGGTAAGAGCATGCCTTGATTGGAAGCTCGCGCGGGTCGCGGCGGTCATCCGCCCTTGTATCCAAGGGATCGGGAATTGGGCCGTGACGGCTCACCCGGGGCAATCCTCATCAAAGCGCCTTCCGTGCGAGCGGGAGGCGCTTTCTGTTTGATGTAGCGGCGGCGTCTGCCCGCGTAGGCGGCTCGCCCCGTCCCGGCGCGATGTCGTGCAGACAAATCGCGATGGGGGCATCGCGGTCCACCTCGCCAGCGCTAATAGATGCCCGCTTTGGGATTTGCGGACGCGGCTTCAGGCGGATAGAAATTCCTGACACAAATGACGGCATTACTGGCACTTGAGGACGGAAGGGTTTTTCGCGGCGACGCATTCGGCGCAACCGGGACGGTGACCGGCGAGATTTGCTTCAACACCTCGCTGAGCGGCTACCAGGAGGTGCTGACCGATCCTTCCTACTTCGGGCAGATCGTGGCCATGACCAACCCGCACATCGGCAACTACGGCGTGAACGTCCTCGACGAAGAAGCGCACGGTCCGCAGGTGAGGGGATTTGTCATCGAGGAATTGTCCGAGTTGCCGAGCAACTGGCGTTCCGAGGAGTCGCTCGACTCTTACCTTCGGCGCAACGGTGTGCCCGGAATCCAGGGGGTCGATACACGCGCGCTGACCAAGCACCTGCGCCAAGCCGGCGCGATGAAAGCCTGCCTGACGACCGACCAAATGTCCGAAGCAGATGCGGTGCAACGCGCGGTCAAGGGCGACGGAGTTGTCGGTATGGATTTTGTCCGCGAGGTCACGCCGAAGCAGGCTTACGATTGGGATCCCGCGGACGCGGAGAGCCGTCCTTGGAAACTCGCCTCGGGCGCGGGCGGGGTTGGCGAACTGCGTGATCCGGTGGGCAACGTCTTCGGTTTTCTCCCGCCGGCGCGTCATCGAGTCGTCGCCTACGACTTCGGCATGAAGCGGAATATCCTGCGCGATTTGCGCCAGCGCGGACTGTCGGTCCGGGTTGTTCCGGCGGACACATCGGCGGAGGACGTGCTGGCCATGGATCCCGACGGCATCTTTCTCTCGAACGGCCCCGGCGATCCGGCGGCGCTCGACTACATCCACAAAAGCGTGCGCGCCCTGCTGGGAAAAAAACCGATTTTCGGCATCTGTCTCGGGCACCAGATCCTCGGATATGCGCTGGGCGGAAAGACCTTCAAATTGAAGTTCGGCCATCGCGGGGGAAACCAGCCGGTCAAGGACCTGCGCAGCGGCAAGGTCTCGATCACTTCGCAGAACCACGGCTTCGCGGTGGATGCGGACTCATTGCCGTCCGATGCGGAAGTGACGCACGTCAATTTGAACGACGGCACGGTCGAGGGCCTGCGGAGCAAGTCGATGCCCGTCTTCAGCGTGCAATACCATCCCGAGGCCGCGCCGGGGCCCCATGATGCGGCCTACTTTTTCGACCAGTTCGCCGATCTGATTGCCGAAAGCAAAGGCGGCCGCTAATTTGGATTCCTCATGCGCCTGACTGTTTATTTCCCCGAGGACAGCCCGACGACCCACGAATTTGTCGGCACCAAACTCACGGTCGGTCGGTTGGGGGACAACGATGTCCATCTGGATGACGGCTCGGTCTCGAGCCATCATGCCGAGATTGTGGTGAGGGACGGCGCTGCCGTTTTGGTCGACAAGGGTTCGACCAACGGGACTTACCTGAACGGCGAGCAAGTGACCGGGGAGCATCCGCTGGCGGAAGGGGATGAAATTTATTTCGGCAGCGTGCGCGGCGTATTCATGGAACCGGTGGCGGCGCCTGCGCCGGCGGCCGCGGAACCGGAACTCGCGACCGCGGGAGCGGAAGGCACCGGTCGGCCTGCGAATTTTCGCTACATGTCACCCCTGCCGCGTCCGGCCCCGCCGAAAGACACTCTCGGTCTTGTCGCGTGGGTGTGCGCGGGAATCGGTGCGTTGGCCGTGGCCTACGCGTTTTACGCCATCCTGGCCTGACCGGGCACGGCTCAGAACGCGAAGGTCAGTTGGCTGTTGGACGGTCTCGCCGTCGGTTGGCGGCGGGCCAGCAGGTTGCGTTTGATCAGCGCGAAGAGGTGCGCCCCGACTTCGTGGGGAAGGGGTTCCTCGCGGCGGGTTGTGTGACGGTGGGTGATGCGGTTTTTTGCTTTCATCGCCCGCGACTTTGCCCGATGGGGTAGGACATCCGCTGTCTCATGCCCCCAAAAAAATCCCCCCCGAAAAAGGCTCCCGAAGCCCTGACGCGCCCGCCGATGGAACGCATGTGGCGGATTCACCAGATTCTTTCAAGCGGCGCGTATCCCAATTGCACCGGCTTGTCCGCCGAACTGGAAGTTTCGGCCAAGACCGTGATGCGCGACATCGAGTTCATGCGCGACCGGCTCGGTTTGCCCTTGGAATACGACCCGGTGAAGCACGGCTTCCGCTACACGGCGGCGGTGAGGGATTTTCCCACGATGAAGGTTTCCCAAGGCGAGGTCGCGGCGCTGCTTCTGGCGCAGCAGTCGCTCGAGCAGTTCCGCGGGACGCCCTTCGAACGTCCTTTGACCGGAGCCTTCCGCAAGTTGAGCCAATCGCTCGGGGGGGACATGGAAGTGGCATGGCATGAGTTGGAGCAGGCCTTGTCCGTCCGGCGCAGCGGGGTGGGTTTGGCCGACATGCAGGTTTTCGACGCGTTGGCCAAGGCGGTGACGGACCGCGAGGAGATCGAATTTTCCTATCACAAACTGGCGGGCGAGAAGCCCGAGAAGCGCACAGTGCGGCCGTATCACCTCGGGTGCATCGAGGACCAATGGTATCTTTTTGCCCATGACATCGGACGCGGGGCGATAAGAACCTTCGCCCTGCCGCGCATCCGCGAAGTGGAGCGGACCGGCGAGCGGTTCCGGCGTCCGAAAGATTTTTCCGTCGGTAAGCTGCTCGAGGGAAGCTTCGCAGTTTTCGAGGGACGCCACGCCAAGCCGGTGAAAATCCTTTTCCGCGGAGTGGCGGCGCGTCTCGTCGCGGAGCGTTCCTGGCATCCCACGCAGAAAATCAAGCCGCACGGGAAACATGCCGAGTTGACCATGCGCGTCGGGCTGTCTCCCGATTTGGTCCAATGGATTCTCGGCTGGGGAGGCGAGGCAGAAGTGCTCGGGCCGGCGGAGTTGCGCCATCGCGTGGCGCGCGGCGCCTTGGCTGCGGCAGATGTCTATCGCGGGTGAGTCCGGCCGATTCCTCGGAAAATTCCCGCATATTGACCTTTGCCCGCCGCAAAAACGTCCGTAAAAGAACAGAGGTTCCATGTTGGAAAAACGAAGCAGTTCCAAAAGTGTAAAGAAGGTCCGGTTGCTCGCCTTTTTGCGCCGCGCCGCTTTGGCCTTTCTTGCTTTGGCGGTGGTCGGCGCGATCGGCTATTGGTTCTTCCTTGGTTGGCGTGCGCGCGACCTCGCGCTGAAGGCGCGGACCAACCTCGAGAACGCCAACTACCGCTTCGCCTGGCTGCAGGCGGCCTCCGCCCGTGAACTGCGGGCGGACGAACCAGAGGTGCTGCGCACTTCGGCCATTATCGACGCGGCGTTCGGGCGAAAAGAAAGCCTCGATGCGTGGCAAAAACTCGCGCAACAGCAGACCCTGACGATCGACGACCAGGAGCAACGGGCGCGCGCGGCCATCCGCTTCGGCGATACGGCACAGTTCGAGGAAGCTGTCGCCGCTTTGGAAGAGGCCGACAAAAAAGAGATCTCCTCGCGCCTGCGCGCCACGCGGCAGCTGAGCCGTGGCGATTTGGAGCAAGCTATCGAGGAAGCGCGTCGCGGCGCGTCGTTCTCGGACAGCCCGCGGCTGCGGCTCGACCTGGCCAAACTTCTCCTCCGGCGCTATGTCGATGAGCTTGCCGCCGCTCCGGCCAACGGCACGCCGGCCCGCCGCGCTTTCGCCGAAATCACCGCCATCGTCAACTCCCTGAAAGACGATCCCGAGCTCGGATCCGAGGCGCTGGCTTTCGGACTGACGTTTCTTTTGCCCGGTGCGGAGACGCAGAAGCAATGGGCCGATCTCGCGATGGCCCGGATGGAGGCGGGGAATCCCGCATTGCTCCCCGCGGCCACCGTCCTTGTCGACAACAAATACGACTCGGTGGACAACATTCACGCGCGCTTGCGCTCCGTCTTCGATGCGGCGCCGGTCGATCGCCGCGCGGCCTATGCCGCGTGGCTGACGCGCCACGGACTGCCGCGCGAAGCCGTCATTTTGATCACCGCGCAGGAGGCAGGCGAAAGCCAGAGGGCGTTCCTTGCGCGGACCGAAGCGCTCGGCCAGATGGGCAATTGGGATGCGGTCATAGCCACCGCCGACGAGGGCGGAAACATGGCTGAATCGGTGAGACTGTTGACCCGCGCACGCGCGGAATATGCGCTCCGCGGCGCTTCGGGCGGCGGACCGAAGTCGACGGGCGACGCCCTGCGCGCGGCTGCGTTGGAGAAGACCCTCCCCGGCGCGATCCAGGCGGCCGACGGATTCGGCGCCCAGATCGCGGTCAGCGACACCTTGGTCGAACTCAGCGGAGATCCCTCCGCCGCGGGCCCCGCCTTCCGTCTCGCGCGTGAGAGGTTTGCGGCCTCCGGCGACCACGCGCGCATGAAGCTGGCGTTCGACCGCGCCAAAAAAGCGGCACCGGAGGAATTGGTCGTGCGCGATTACGAGCGCTACATCGCCATGATCGATGACGCCGAGGCGACTCCCGATCTCGAAGGTGCGATGCGCGATGCGGAGTCTGCGCCGTCCGATCCGCTGGTGCGTGTGACCGAATCGCTCGCGCTGCTGCGCGCCGGGAAAGCGGAAGAAGCCTTGGCTTCCTTCGATGACATCACCGTTTTTTATGACCGTCTTCCCTCCGGGCCGCAGGCGGTCATTTGCGCGGTGCTCGCGGCCAACGGACAAACTGAGTTCACCCGTGCTTTGATCAAGTCAGTCGACTTATCGAAGCTGATGCCCGGGGAGAAAGCCCTCATCGAAGGCCTTCGCTGATCAGCGCAGGCAGCAGAGGTCTATTTCTCTTGT
>JAFMJK010000211.1 GCA_017853515.1 Chthoniobacterales bacterium
CACCGACGACCCACGCAACCCCGGTCACAAGCTCATCGACAACACCTATGTGATCCTGAGTTCGGACAACGGGGGGCTTTTGGAGTCGCCCGTCACCGCCGGCGAGGGCAAGGGGCAACGCGAAACAATCACCGACAACCGTCCGCTCGACGGCGGCAAGCTCACCCTGGAAGAAGGCGGCATCCGGATCCCGTTCATCGTCAGCGGACCCGGCGTGCCGAAAGGCACGCTCAATGCCAAGACGCCCGTCAGCCTCGTCGACATGTTTCCCACCTTTCTGGCCATGGCCGGCACCAAGCCGGGCGACCATCTTGATCTCGACGGATGCAATGTCCTTCCCGTGCTGAAAGGCGAAAGCGACAAAGTGGTCAAAACCGACGGCTCGACCCGCGACACGCTCTATTTCCACTACCCGAGCGTGCTGCCCACCTCCTCGATCATCATCAAGGACGGCTGGAAACTTCGCCTCTATCACGGCGGATCGATGGACGGAAAACGTCCCAGGGTCGCCCTCTACCATCTTTACGATGCGGACGGCTCGCCCGTGGACGAGTCCGAGAGCAAAAACCTCGCTGACGAGATGCCCGAAAAACGCGATGCCATGCTGGCCGATCTGCAGTCTTGGATGAAGAAGCACAAAGCCGAGTTGCCCTACAAAAACGCGCAGAAAAGCGGCGCACCGGAACCGGGCAGCGACCGCGTACCCGCGGTGGTGGCCAACAAGTCCGACGGAAAAACCCTCACGACCGAAGTCGAGTCGGGTGAAGGCAAATCACGCATCGTCGACGCCAAACTGGTCTACACCACCAACGGATCCAAGTTGCTTCGCGCGGGGAAAAACTCCGAGGAATGGCATGAGACCCCCGCGACGATCGAGGGCGCACGCATCACCGTCGACGCGCCTCCCGGCATGACCCACGGCGTCATCTACCTGCGCGATGAAAACGACTTCATGATCGCCTCGGAAACTCTGCCGCCGATCATGGGATCGCCCAATCCCCTCCATGCCAACGGCAAGGGAGTGGACCTCATCAAGGATGGTTTCGCTTGGAAGCCCGGCTTGATCGCCTTGATCGACACCGCCAAGGCGGCCAGCGCCTCGGCCGCCGAGAAAAAGTTGGACCACACCGCTCTCGATGCCGAGATCGCCAAGGCGGAGAAAGTCGCCGCGCAACCCGTGGACGAAAAAACCTACGCTCCCGCCATGCGCGGTCTGCGTCAGGCCATCCGCGCGCTCGATGTCCCCGAGGCGAAGATCGCCGCCCTCAATTGGTTCCCCAAAAACGCCAACTGGTAGGCACCCACTCTATGAAAAAATTCCTGCTTCCCGTGTTGGCGCTTGCTCTCGCGCCACTCCACGTTCTGGCCGGGCCGCCCCCGAAGCCGAACATCATCCACATCCTGACCGACGATCTCGGCTGGCAGGATGTCGCGGCCTATTTCCGCAAAGTGCAGGGCAAGGAGGCCGTGTATGAGACACCCAACCTCGACCGTATGGCGGAAAAAGGCCGTATCTTCATGCAGGCCTACTCGCCTTGCGCGACGTGCGCGCCGTCCCGCGCGGCCTACATGTCGGGTCAATTCACCCCGCACACCGGCGTCCTCCATGTCGTCGGAGGCATGCCCCCGCGCCCGATGCGTCCCGAGCAGAATTATTTCGACGGGCATTACCCGGCGCGACTCGATCTCGGCACGCCGACCATCGCGCGCGTGCTCAAGGACGAAGGCTATCTCACCGGCCACATCAAAAAATGGCACATCGGCGGACCGAGCGACACGTGGCCCGACCCGCTGGCCTACGGGTTCGATTTCAGCTGGGAAGCCGATTCCAAAGACTACAATGACGCCGATGTGTGGGACAAAGACCGCAAAAACAAAATGGACTACTGGAACGGCATTTGGAAACCCCTCGAGCCGCGCCATACCGGTTTCGCCACAGCGGATCCGAATGATCCCTACCGCACCGACCCGGAGGATGACGACCGCCCTCTCGACGGGGTGAGCGACCTCGCCGTCAAGTGGCTCGAAAAAGCGAAAGATCAGGGCAAACCGTTTTTCCTCAATCTCTGCCCCTCGCTGGTCCACGGACCGATCAGCACGCGGGACAAAAAACGCCTCGAACATTACTGCCAAAAGATGGGCGTCCCCTTTCCGCAGGATTCCGGAAAAATCACGGAAAAAAACTCGGGACAGGTCAATCCGTATTACGCCTCCATGGTCGACGGGCTCGATTGGAGCATCGGCAAAATCCTCGCCTTCCTCGAAAAGACCGACGACCCGCGCAACCCGGGGCACAAGCTGATCGACAACACCTACCTTATCGTCAGCGCGGACAACGGCGGCGCCGAGGGAAATTTCGGCACCCGCGAGCGCGTGGCCGACAATTCCCCGCTGCGCGACGGAAAGTCGTCGATCTACGAGGGAGGAATCCGCATTCCCTTCCTTGTCATGGGACCCGGCGTGGAACCCGGGACCTCCAGCGACACGCCGGTCAACCTCATCGACCTCTTCCCCACCTTCATGGCCATCGCCGGAGCGGATCCGCGGGGGGATCTCGACCTCGACGGGTGCAACATCCTGCCCGTCATCCGCGGCGAAGCGGACGAAGCCAAATTTGCCGATGGCAAGGTGCGCGACACGCTGTATTTCACGCTGCCGACCGGCGCGAGTTCCGCCAGCACGATCCGCAAGGGCGGCTGGAAGCTGCACTTGAACCACGCCCCCGAAGACAACGGGCGGCCGCCGATGGAATTGTTCAAGCTCTACAACGACGACGGATCCGTGGCCGACTTGGGCGAGCAGACGAACCTCGCCGAGAGCGAACCGGCCAAACGCGACGAGTTGCTGGCCGACCTCAAGGCCTGGCACAAAAAGTTCGACGCCCAGCTGCCCTACAAAAACGCGCACCCCCTCGCGCCCGGCAAGCCGCTGCCCGGAGCGGACAAGGCGCCGAAAGTCACCGGTATGTCGGCGGACGGGAAAAATGTTTCCGTCCGGTTCGAGACGGGCGAAGGCAAATCGCGCATTGTCAAAGCCGACCTCATCTACACGACCAACGGCTCCGACCTCCTGCGGGAGAAAGCGTCCTGCGAGGAATGGTTCCGCCTCCCCGCGGAGGTGGGCGATGGTGTCGCCACGGTTGTGGCGCCTCCGGGCATGACGCACGGGATCTTCTACCTCCGCGACGAAAACGGGTTCTGCGTCAGCAGCAAGAAAATCCCCCACTCGCACGGCAAGGGCGGCGATATGAAATGGTCCATCACCAAAGACCCCTCCGGTGCATTCGAGTGGGGTCCGGGTCTGCAGTCGATGATCGCGACGGGCCACAGCGCATTGGCAAACGCGGATAAGAAAGGCCTGGACACCGCGCAACTCACCAAGGCTCTCGAGTCGGCGGAGAAAACAGCCGCCGGGCCCGCGGAGGAAAAACCCTGCGCCACGGCCATACGCAACCTGCGCCATGCCATCTGCGCGCTCGATGTCCCCGAGGCGAAACTTTCCGTGATGAATCTCTACGCCACCCCGAAGTGGACCGGCGGTCCCGGCGCGGAT
>JAFMJK010000027.1 GCA_017853515.1 Chthoniobacterales bacterium
TCAAGCGAGGCGATCGCTTCGTCCGTCCACTGCGCGGCCAACTCGCGAGCGCGCTCCAATCCGTAGAGCGCGGGAAATGTCATTTTGCCTGCTGCCGCGTCTTTGCCGGCGGTCTTGCCCAGTTTCTTGGCGCTCTGCGTGCTATCAAGGATGTCGTCTTGGATCTGGAAGGCGAGACCGAGAGCGAAACCGAAGCGGTCGAGGGCGGCGAGTTGCGCTTTGGTCGCGCCCCCGGACATGGCACCGAGCTTGAGCGATGCGCGGAGGAGCATGCCGGTCTTGGCGGCGTGGATGAAGTAAAGCGCAGGTTCGGAAGGCTTCTTCCCCTCGGCTTCGAGATCGGCGACTTGGCCGGCGATAAGACCGCGGGATCCGGCGGCACGAGCCAACTCGGCGACAAGGTCCGCGGTGGTGGCGCCGCCCTTCGGTTTGGCCGAGGCCAAGACGGCGAACGCTTCGGTGAGGAGCGCATCACCCGCCAGCACGGCCATGCCTTCGCCGAAAACCTTGTGCGAGGTGGGCTTGCCGCGGCGCAGATCATCGTTGTCCATGCAGGGCAGGTCATCATGGATCAGCGAGTAAGTGTGGACCAACTCGACCGCGCAGGCGGCGGGCAACGCATCGCGCGCGCTTCCGCCGCAGGCCTCGGACGCCGCACAGCAAAGAACCGGGCGCAGTCGCTTGCCGCCGGCCAGCAGGCTGTAGCGCATGGCGCGGTGGATCGTGGCGGGCTTGGTCTTTGCGACGGGGACCGAAGCGAGCAGGGATTTTTCGATCAGCGCGCGGGTGCGCTTGATCCATGCGTCGAGCGCTTTGGAGGGCGGGCGTCCTCGCGAGCCGCGGGGTGAGGCGGCGCCCGGGGACGGTCGCCCTCCGGAGAGATTCTTTTTCATCGGTTGCGTTTGGCTTCGAGCATGGGGATGACTTTTTTCAACGACAGGCAATTGACCACGTCGTCTTTGGTCAACCAGCCTTTTCGCGCGGCACCGATGCCGAAGTAGAGATTTTGCAGGCCCTCGGTGGAGTGAGCGTCGGGATTGATGACGCATTTGACGCCTTTTTCCCTGGCCAAGCGCCACCAGCGCCAGTCCATATCGAGCCGGTGCGGGTCGGCATTGAGCTCGATGAACGTGCCGGTTTCGGCAGCGGCATCGAGGACTGCGGGGACGTTGACGGCGTAGGATTCGCGTTTCAGCAAAAGCCGGCCCGTGAGATGTCCGAGCATGGTGACGTGGGGATTTTCCATTGCGCGCACGAGGCGCTTCGTCATCTCGGCTTCGCCGAGGGTGAAGGAGGAATGGACGCTGGCTACGACATAATCGAGTTGGGCAAGAACGCTGTCGCCGAAGTCGAGTGTTCCGTCCTTGAGGATATCGCATTCCGTGCCGCTGAAGAGGCGGAAGCCGTCGAAGTCCTTGTTGAGGGCTTTGATTTCGGAGATTTGCTTTTTCAGCCGCGCGGGATCGAGTCCGTTGGCTTGGAAGGAGGCCTTGCTGTGGTCGGCGATGCCGAGGTATTCGAGGCCGAGTTCCTGCGCGGCGGCGGCCATTTCGGCCAGCGTGTTGCGTCCGTCGCTGGCTCGGGTGTGGTTGTGGAAAGTGCCTTTGAGTTGCTCGAGTTTGACCAGATCGGGGAGCTTGTGCTTGGCGGCGGCCTCGAACTCGCCGCGGTTTTCGCGGAGTTCGGGCTCGATGTAATCGAAACCGAACAATTCGTAGAGATCGCGCTCGTCGCGGATTTTCGGGATTTTCGCGGCGCCTTTTTTCACCGGCGCGAGGCGGTATTCGTTGAGCGTCCAACCGCGGTCCTGCGCGAGGCCCCGGAGGACAATGTTGTGCTCTTTGCTCCCGGTGAAATACATCAGGGCGAAGGGATATTCTTCGTCGGAGACGACGCGCAGGTCGGCTTGGAGACCGTTGCTCAACATGACGCTGGATTTGGTGTCGCCCGCGGCGAGGACGCTGGCGACGAGCGGATGTTCGCGAAACGCTTGCGAGATGGCGGCGGGGTTTTTCGTCGAGACGATGATGTCGATGTCGTGAACCGTTTCGTTACGGCGGCGTGCGCTTCCTCCGGCGGAGAGCCGGATGGTGTCCGGGTGAGCGCGCAGATCGTCGAGCAAGGTGGCCGAAGCGTGGGCGGCGACGGATGCGAGATGGCGTCCGGCGCCCTGCTCGAGCGTAGCGAGAGCATGAAGAAGCTTTTCCTGCGTCTTGGCCCCGAAACCGTCGAGTCCGGCCACTTTGTCGTCCTTGCACGCCTTCTCGAGGTCGGCCAGCGAGGCGACCGCGAGCTTTTCGTAGAGGGCCTTGATTTTTTTCGGTCCGAGTCCGGGGACATCGAAAAGTTCGAAAAGTTTCGGGGGGAATTGGGCGCGGAGGTCTTCGTAGTAGGGAAGCTTCCCGGTGGTGACGAGGGTGGAGATCTTGTCGCGGAGGGCCTCGCCGATGCCGGGGATACCTTTCAATTGGTCCTCGCGCACGAGGGTGCCGAGGTCGCCTTCGAGCATTTCGAGCGCGCGGGCGCCGTTGTGGTAGGCGCGGACCTTGAATGGATTTTCGCCCTGAAGTTCGAGCAGGAGGGCGATGCGCTCGAGGACTTCGACGACTTGATCGCGGGTGACGGACATGGCCGGATTCTAGATGCGCCAGTCACAGACCGCCGCTAAAAATCGAAAGAAATGGGGCCGGTTAAGGCGCGTAGGTGGCAAGGCGGTTGCGCCAACCGGGGAGCCAGCGTTTTTCGCCGCGGGCGGGAGGAGACAGTGCGACGCGGCGGGTAAGGACGCGGTCGGCACTTTTGGAGAAGGCGGCGGTGGGCGAACCGCTGCCTGACATGCCGGCGAGGACTTGAAGCAAGCCCCAGCCCTCGCCTTGGTAGCGCTCGGTGGGCGAGGTCCCCTCGCCTTTGAAATTGACGTAATCCATCAGTGCGTAGAGTCCGCCGGGCGAATTGGCCACGCGGTAAAATTCGGTGCGGATTTTGTCCCGCTCGGCGGCAGGTGCCGCCTCGAGCATCTTGGGCAAAGCGGCTTCGAGACGAAGCGCGGCATAACGCGCCTGTTGGCCGACAGTCGATGCCAGGAGATCGCGGAGCCCGGTGAGTTTGGCGCCATTGAAATCGGCCATGAAGGATGCTCGGTCGGGCCAAGGACAGGCTTTGGCAGCGACCAGCCACCCGGGCAGGCGGACGCCTTGCGATTGCAGGAAATCTTTCAAGCCGGGAAAGCTTTCCTTGAACGGCCCGCGTTTGCCGGCCGGGTACCAAATGAAATGGCCGATGCCGAGCGAGGGAAAATCCTCCCCCTTGTTCCAGGATGTCAGGCCGTCTTTTGTCCCCGCGCACTCGTTGCGCCAGATCTTTTTGCCGATGCTTTCCGCCTCGGCGTCGCTGATGCGGATGCCGCTGTCCGCGGCATGGGCTCCGGTCGCGCAAGCCAAGGCCAGAACGACGGAAGCGCGGCGGAGAAAACGGCTCACCGAAGGGTCGGTCAGGCCCCGCCGACACGCATGGGCATGAGAACGTAGACGAAAGGCGCGTTGATCTTGATCACGCCCGGACTGATGTCGTCGATCAGTTCGATATGCACCTCGTCCTCGCTAAGGTAGCGCAGCGGAGCCATGAGAAACTCGGGATTGAAGGCGATGGAGATCTCCTTGCCTTTGTAGGGCACGGCAAGCGCTTCGCGGGCCTCGCCCACTTCGGGTGTGTTGCAGGTGATTTCGAGGTTGCCCTTGCCGAAAGTCAGGCGGACCGAAGCCGTCTTCTCGCTGTTGAGGAGCGAGACGCGACGCACCGCGTTGAGGAGAGCCTCGCGCTCCACGGTGACCCGCTCGTTGACCTTGGTCGGGATGACTTGGACGTAATTGGGATAGTTACCCTCGACCAGTTTGGAGATCAGCGTGGTCGGACCGCAGTCGAACTGCACCATGTTCTGCGCGAGACGGACAACAACGTCGCCGTCTTCCTTGAGCGCACGCATCAGTTCCTGGATGGCCTTGGTGCGCACGATGAACTCACGCTCCTGGCTCTTGGGAATCTCGAGGTCGTTGACCTCGGCGAGAGCGAGACGGCGGCCGTCGGTCGCGACGAGCGTGAGCTTGTCACCCTTGAAGGAAAAAAAGATGCCGTTGAGGACATAGCGCGTTTCGTCGAGCGAGATGGCGTAGTGCGTTTTGCGCAGCGCGTCCTTCAGGTCGGAAGACTTCAATTTGAACTCGACCGAACCATCGAAGGCCGGGAGTCCGGGAAATTCCGCCTCGGGCAGGCCGAAAATTTTGTAGATGCCCGCGCCGCTGTGCAGCGTCGCCACGCTTTTCGCGTCGACCTCGACGTCGATGTCGGTCTTGGGGAGATCTTTGACCAGCGTGCTCAGACGCTTGGCCGGCAGTGTGGTCGAACCCTGCTTGCCCGTCTTGGCCGCGACGGTGGTGCGGACCGTGAAGTCCAGATCGGTCGCCGTGAGCGTGAGAGTGTCGCCAGAGGCTTGGAGCAGGACGTTGGACAAAATCGGCAACGTGCTGCGGGGGTTGACCGCGCTGACCGCATTGGTAAGCCCGTCGGCGAAGGCGTCTTGGGAGATGGTGAATTTCATGATCTGTTCGCGGCACCGGACGGGAGCACCGGTCGGCCGATGTATGTCGGAAAATTCCGGCGTTCTGTCAAAGCCAAACCCCCGCCGCGCATCACCTTTGCAGCGAGGCCTCGAGGAAGCGGACGATCTGGCGCAGGCTCTCCTCCTTGTCCATCCGGTTCTGCACGGTCTTGCAGGCGTGGATGACCGTGCCGTGGTCCTTGCCGCCGAAAGCTTCGCCGATGTCCTGCAGCGAGCACTTGGTCAGGCGGCGCGAGATGAACATGGCGACCTGCCGCGGGAAGGCGATGTGGGCCGGGCGGCGCTTGCTGGTCATGTCGGCCAAACGCACATCGTAGTGCTCGGCCACCTTGCGCTGGACTTGGTCGATATTGACCGCGCGCCGCGCCTCCTCCTGCAGAATATCGCGCAAAAGATGCTCGATGGATTCGTCGCTGAGCGGCCGCCCGCTCAATGAGGCAAAGGAAGCCACGCGCAGCAGCGCACCCTCGAGACGGCGGACATTGGATTTGATGCGGTGGGCGAGGTATTCGAGCACATGGGTCGGCAGGCTGACCTGAAGGCTGTCGGCTTTTTTGCGCAGGATGGCCAGACGCGTTTCCATGTCGGGCGGCTGCAACTCCGCGGTCAGACCCCACTCGAACCGCGAGACGAGACGCTGCTCGAGTTGGGAGATCTCGCTGGGCGGCTGGTCGCTGGAGAGGACGATCTGCTTGCGGCCCTCGAAAAGCGAATTGAAGGTGTGGAAGAACTCTTCCTGCGAGCGCTCCTTGCCGCCGAGGAACTGGATGTCGTCGATGAGCAGGACATCCGCCTGACGGTAGCGCTTGCGGAACTTGACCAGGGAGTTGGTCTGAATGGCCTGGATGAATTCGTTGGTGAACGTCTCGCTGCGGAAGTAGGCAACTTTGGCGCCTCGCTTGGAGCGTGCAATGTGGTGGCCGATGGCGTGAAGCAGGTGCGTTTTGCCGAGACCGACGCCTCCGTGGATGAAGAGAGGGTTATAGGTGCGCGAAGGAGATTTGGCCACGGCCAGGGAGGCGGCATGGGCGAACTCGCTGTTGCTGCCGACGACAAAGGTATCGAAGACGTAGCGGGGATTGAGCCCGAAGGCATCCCGCGCCTTTTCCTCGGCCTCCACCTCGATTTCGGGCGCGGCCCCGGCCGCCATCGGTGCCTCGGAAAAGGACTGCCCGTTGGTCACAACAAATTTCAACTTCCTCTTTCCTCCGAGCACGGAGAGCAGCGCCGCTTGGACTTGTGCGGCGTAATTGCTCTCGATCCACACCTGGTAAATGCTGTTCGGGACGGCCAGCGTCAGGGACTTCGCGTCGAGCGACTCGAGGCTCGCTGTGGAAAACCACCGGTCGAAAACACCGTCGCCCAATTCGCCCCGCAAGGCCGATGAAATCTGGGCCCAAGGGCTCTCCGGCCCCTCGGGGGACGGGGAGTTATTCACCTTGTTCCTGGCGGAGACGGAGGGCGACGGGGCGGCAGAACGGCTAGAGCGGCGCGGTCGGGAGAGCGTGTTCCGGGGAGACGAGCTTGGGGAGGCTTGTCGTGGCATAGAATCCTTCTGTTGAGCGGTGGAAATGGTTGATGGTCACGGCCGCCGGGGCGGACGAGTGGTTTGCGCTCCGGCGGGGGCGCGAAGCGCCGGGGGTCGCCGGAAAAGTGATGCGCAGGCTGAATATCCGCACCGATCTGTTCACAAGTTGTTCACAGCGGTGTTTGGTGTCCTGCGGCGTCACGAGCGCGAGCGTATCGGCGCGAAATTTTGCGCACAAACTTTTTCCGCGCTTTGTAAACTTTTTGTCAAAATCACTTGACCTCACGGCGCGCCACGCGGGGCCGATGTCTGTCGGACGCGCAGCGCGCAGAGCACGCGCACGAAGGTAAACCGTGCTGCCGCGACTTCCTGCACGGACGTTTTTTTCACCGACTCCGCGCGCACAAGTCGGTCGAACAAGCGCAGCCGCTCGGATCAAGCGAGATCCTTGACCAAGACTTTCGACTGCCGCCCGCCGTTGTCATATTTCTTCCGCCGTTCGGGCGGAAGGATATCGGGAGCGGACTCACGGAAGCCGCCTTTGATCTGGAGATACTTGTAGGCCTGGGTGCTCAGGGCGACGATCTGCTTGAGCCCTTTCTCCCGCGCCAGCGTCTCGGTGAAGGCCATGAGTTTCCGTCCGTGCCCCTCGTTCTCGTGGTCCTTGTGCACGTAGAGACAGGCCAGTTCGCCGCACTTTTCCTCCGGAAAGGCGTGAAGGGCGACGCAACCGACAAGTTTCCCGTCGATCTCGAGCACCCAGTAATCCTGCATCTGGTCGAGAATCTCCGCCCGTGTCCGCCGCACGAGTTCCTCGCTGTCCATCGACTGCCGGATGAGCGACATGATGGCCCGGACGTCCTTTTTGAAAATCTTCCGGATCTGCTGGTATTCGTTCGAGTAGATCATGGTGCCGATCCCCTCGTTGCTGAACACCTCGTCGAGCAACGCCTCGTTGACCTTGCCGTCGAGGATGTGAACCCGCGGCACGCCTTGCCGGCAGGCTTTCGCGCCGTAGTCGACTTTCGAGTAGAGGTTGGGCGCTTCGCCGTTCTTCCGCTTTTTGCACAGCTCCTCCGCCTCCGTGATGCCCAACTGCCGCGGCAGCGCGGCACCGCCCGGCAACTTGGTGTCGGCCGAGAGATAGATGACTTTCGCGGCCTGCAAGGCTTCGGCCAATTCGGCCGCCGCATGGTCGGAGTTGACCCGGTAGGTATGTCCCTCGCCGTCGAAACCCAGCGGCGCGACCACCGGAATGATTCCCTCGTGCAGCAACATATGCAGGCACTTCGCGTCGATCCGCTCGATCCGGCCGGTGTGCCCTTGATCCACGCCGCCGAGAATTCCCGCGGGATGCGCGATGACCGCGTTGGCGTAAGCCGCCCGCAAATCGACCGACGCGAGACCCTCGAGGATTTCATGCGTCAAGCGCATGGCGGCATCGATGCTCAGTTCGAGCGTGGCCGCGTCCGTGATGCCGGTGCCGTCGGTGTTGCTCGCTTTGACGCCCGTCCGCCTGGCGGCCTCCTGCACTTGATGGCTGGCGCCGTGGACCAAAACGACCCGGATGCTCAGCGACCGCAGGACCGCGAGATCGAGGAGGATGTTGGCAAAGTTGGAGGAAGCCGCAATTTCCCCATCCACGGCCACCACGAAGATTTTTTCGCGGAAGCGCGGCACGTATTGCAGGATTTCCCTCAGGTCGGAGACGTTCACAGGGCAAGAGTTAGGGGTTTTCTCTGGGAAAGATCAACGCGGAAACCCCGGCCTAATCTTTACAAGACGCCGGCGGCCTGCCAATCTGGCCGGTTCATGACGATCCTCATCAACGTCCTCATCGCCTTCCATGTGCTCGTCTGCTTGCTCATGGTCGTGGTCGTCCTTATGCAGCGCCCCAAGAACGAGGGTCTCGGCGCGGCCTTCGGCGGCGGCATGACGGAAAACATCTTCGGAGCCCAGACCACCCACGTCCTGCAGAAGTTCACCGTCTGGCTTGGCATCGTCTTCTTCGCCCTCACTCTTCTGCTCGCCATTCTCTACGCCAAACGCGGCACCGGCGAAACAGTCATCCAAAAGGAACTGCTCAACCAACCCGTGCCCGCCGCAGCGGCTGCCGCGACCGCGCCTGCGCCGGCCGTCACCGCCACGCCGGCCGCGGCCGACACATCCTCGGCGATCACCGCGACAACCACCAACGCCGCGGACGCCGCGCCGGTCATCGCCACGGAACCTGTCGCAACCTCCGCGACAGAACCGTCACCGCCCGCGGAAGCCGTTCCCGCCGAAGCGGCCCCCTCGCCCGCGGGGAACTGAAGCCGCCGCGCACCCCATGCGCACGCTCGGCACCGTGGCGGAGGCCGTTGAGTTCCGCCGCAACTGCTCCTCTCCCGTCGTTCTTGTCCCGACGATGGGCGCGCTCCACGCCGGACACGCCGCACTCATCGACGCGGCCCGCATCCGCGCGGGAAAAAACGGAACGGTTGTGGTCAGTATCTTCGTCAACCCGACGCAGTTCGGCGCGAAAGAAGACTTGGCCGACTACCCGCGGACGCCCGAAGCGGATTTGAAAATTTGCGCGGAACGGGGCACCGATGCTGTCTTTGTCCCGACTGCGGAGGAAATGTATCCGCCCGGGGATGCTACATCCATCGAGGAGACCGCGCTTTCCCGGGGACTGTGCGGCGCGCAGCGTCCGGGACATTTCCGCGGCGTTTGCACGGTGGTGGCCAAGCTCTTCAACATCGTGCGGCCCGATGCCGCCATTTTCGGCGAGAAGGACTTCCAGCAACTGGCCGTCGTCCGGCGCATGGCGCGGGATCTTTTTTTCGGCATCGAAGTCGCCGGTCATCCGACCGTGCGCGAAGCCGACGGACTCGCCATGAGTTCGCGCAACCGCTACCTGAGCACCGACGAGCGGGCGCGTGCCGCGCAATTTCCCGCCGCGCTCACCTGCGCGGCCAAGGAGACAAATCCGGCCGTCATCATCTCCAAAGCAACCGATCTCATCACCCGGGGAACCGGGTCATCGCCCGAATATGTTGCCGTGGTCGATGCGGAGACACTCGAGCCCCTGCAGGCACTCGACCGCCCCGCCGTGCTTGCCGCCGCGGTGAAAATCGGACAAACACGGCTCATCGACAACGTGCGCATCGCGCCGTCGCATGGAAAAATTTGACCATATCGTCATCGGTTCGGGTATCGCCGGACTGACATACGCCCTCAAAGCGGCGCAAAGCGGCACCGTTGCCGTGGTGACCAAGCGCGCCAAAGCGGTCTCCAACACCGCCTGGGCCCAAGGCGGCGTGGCCTGCGTGACCAGTCCGGAGGATTCTTACGAACTCCACATCAAGGACACCCTCGAAGCCGGCGCGGGACTGTGCCGCGAGGACATCGTCGAATTGGTGGTGCACGAGGGACCCGAACGCATCCGCGAACTGATCGGGCTCGGGATGTCCTTCGATCTGCGCGAAAAGCCGGATGGCGGGACGGAACTCGATCTGGGCCGCGAAGGCGGACACTCCAAGCGCCGCATCCTCCACGCGCATGACTTCACGGGCTTGGAGATCGAAAAAACTTTGGTTGCCGCAGTGGAGAAGCATCCGTCGATCACCGTCTTCGAAGACCACATGGGTGTGGATCTCATCACCACGGGAAAACTCGGCTACGCGACCGAGGATCGCGCCGTCGGCCTCTACGTGCTCGACGAGAAATCCGGGGAAGTGCGCACCCTGCGCAGCGACCGCATCGTCCTGGCCACCGGAGGCTGCGGCAAAGTTTACCTCTACACCACGAATCCCGATATCGCCTCCGGAGACGGGGTGGCCATGGCCTGGCGCGCGGGCGCCGCGGTCAGCAACATGGAATTCGTCCAATTCCACCCGACCTGCCTGTTCCATCCCGAAGCGAAGTCGTTCCTCATCAGCGAGGCGGTGCGCGGCGAAGGCGGTGTGCTCGTCGACGCGCGAGGACGTCCCTTCATGCAGCGCTACCACGCGCTCAAAGATCTGGCCCCCCGCGATATCGTGGCCCGGGCCATCGATGCCGAGATGAAACGAACCGGCGCCAAATGCGTCTTCCTCGACATCACGAGCAAACCCCGCGAATTCCTCGAAAAGCGCTTCCCGAAAATTTACGAAACCTGCGCCTCCCTCGGTATCGACATCGCCAAGCAGCCGATTCCCGTCGTTCCCGCCGCGCATTACCAGTGCGGCGGCGTCAAAACCAACGAACACGGCGAGACAACCCTGCGCGGACTCTTCGCCATCGGCGAGGTGGCTTGCACCGGCTTGCACGGCGCCAACCGCCTCGCCAGCAACTCGCTGCTCGAGGCTCTGGTCTTCGCCCATCGCGCCTTTCTCAAGGCGACAAAGAATCACCGCACCTCCGAAGACATCCAACTCCCCGAGTGGCGTCCGGGCAGCGTGACCGACGTCGATGAATTGGTCGTCATCTATCACAACTGGGACGAAATCCGTCGCCTCATGTGGGATTACGTCGGCATCGTCCGCACGGACAAACGCCTGCAGCGCGCCGCCGCGCGCCTGCGCAACCTGCAGAAAGAGGTGCAGGAGTTTTACTGGAATTTCAAAGTCACCACCGACTTGCTCGAACTGCGCAACCTCGTCACGGTCGCCGCCCTCATCGTCGACTGTGCCTTGAGCCGCAAAGAGAGCCGTGGCTTGCACTACACCCTCGATCACCCGGAGCCGGACGAGAGATTCCTGCGGGACACCGTGGTGCGGCGCGTGTGAGCAACTTGTGAATAACTTATCTGTGCACAAGTCGTTTTTCAACAAAGACTTGTGATCCAATCAGGGCGCTGCGCGTCCAAGATCTCGGCGATCTCGCGGCTGACCGCGGATTGCCCGCTGGGTCCGAAGGCTTTTTCTTCTGTTCTTCAGGTGCGGGAAGAGTCCATATTGCGGGGTCCGTCCATGCCCGCAACCCCCAAAAGTCTCAAGCTCGCTGCTTTCGCGCTGTTTTGCTGCGTGGCGTCGCAGGCGACCGCCCAAGAAATAGCTGCGGTGACAACACCCGCGGAGCAACCGCCGACCGTCGAGAAATTCGAGGAACCGGCAACGCCCGCACCGGGGCAAACGAACAACTCCGCGTTTCGCTTCACTTACCCCGTGCGCGACACAGGCTCGGAGCGTATTTACACCGAGGCAAACCCGCCGGCACAGGCGAACCCGGACGGGACAACCCCGGCGTCGGACGCTGGCGCGAGCGACCAAGCCTCCCCCGACAACGTCGTCACTTCTTTCCAAGATTCCCCCGCGGTCACGGGTCAGGAATATGCCGAGATGGAAAATCTTCCGGCCGAACCGGGAGCCGACATCGGCGAGGGACGTTTTTCCAAGCGTCCCTTCCGCTTCAGCTTCTCCGTCAACGAGGGCTACAACAGCAACGTGAACGGATCGTCGACCGATCCGGTGGAAAGCCTCTACACCTCCGTCGCAGCAGGTGTTGACTACGATTTCGGCAGCTCGCGCCTCACTCTCGGCGTCTCGCTCGATGCCGCCTTGTCGTTCTACTACAACAACGAGCAACTGCAAAACGACGGCATTTTCCCGACCATCACCCTGGGCATCAGTGCGGATTACAAAGCGGCGCCCCAGCTTGATTTGAGCTTCGTCACCTCGACCGCCCTTCTCTCGCAGCCCGACTTCGCGGCCGGCGGGGGCGGTCCCTCGAACTATGCCGGGGACTACATCTCCAGCGCGACCACTCTCGCCGCGACCTACCGTTGGCTGCCGAAACTCCAGACCATCACGAGTTACTCACCCCTCATCTATTACTACCTCCAGCCGGAAGGCGACAACTTCAGCTACTTCGACCAGACCGTCGGCCAGCAATTTCTTTACCTCTGGAAGCCGACGACCCAGCTGGTGGCCGAATACAGGTTCAATCTGAGAAACTACCTGGACCTCACCAACTACAACAGCGTGGGAAACATCGGTCTGCTCGGCTTCAACCACACCTTCAACCCGCGCTCGACGATGAGTTTCCGCGCGGGTGCGGAACAACGCACCAGCGAAAACCCGGTGACCGGAGGCAACTACAACTACATCGGTCCGTTCGGCGAACTCACCTTCACCTACGCCTTTGCCGAGCGCACTTCGATCGCCCTGACCAGCCGTTACGGAACAACCGGCACGGGCATCAACAACTACAGCCAAGACCAGCAATTCCTCGTCAGCCTGAGAGCCTCGCACCGCTTCGGTCGCCGTCTCACCATGGGCGCCTTCGCCACTTACCAGAACAACTTCTACGCCCAGCCGGGCGGCGACATCGACGGCGTCGATCTCACGCCGAGCTTCTCTTACAACGTCTTCAGCGCGGGACTCAACGGTGCCTACTACATCTTCCCCGACACATGGTCGCTCAACGCCGGCTACACCTTCACCACGCTGACTTCGGGAAACACCGCCAGACAAGGCGACTACACGCAGAACATCGTGTTCCTCGGAACACAGGTGAATTTCTGAGCCGGCCCGCACCTGCGGACTTTTCCGGGCGTTCCAAGAAATTTCGGGCCGCTGCTTTGCTGGGCTGCCGCAAGGCTCACCCCGCGCCCAACCGCAGAGAGTCGTTTCGGCATTCAACTGTAGCGTCGGCGTCCCCGCCGACGAAACCCATGGCTTCGCGGCAAACCCTGCCGGATCGAAGCGCCCCCCAAGATCGGCTCGGCAGAACAAGTCACTGCAGCGTGATCCTTGGCAGGGGCGACCGGCCTCTCCGAGCCGTATGGCTCTACGAGCAGGAGGCCAGCCGCCCGCACGCTTTCCGAAGCACAGCCAGCGGACCGCTGAAGTCCAGAAGCCTCGGGCGATGATTGGTGCAGGACCAAAAACAGGAACGCCGCCGGGCGTTTCCACCCGGCGGCGCTCCGCTTGTTTTTTGCGAGTTGCCCCGCGAGCCGCTTACTTGATGAAGAGCATTTCCTGGTAGGTCGGAAGCGGCCAGATGTCGTCGGGCAGCAGACCTTCCAGTTCGTCCACCGTGGCGCGGACTTTGAGCATGGCGGGCAGGACTTTGAAGGTCCAATCGCCGACCTCGTGGGCCGCGGCATGAACGGAGTGAAGCATGGCCAGATCGGTTTCGAGTTGTGAAACGAGCTTGGCCACTTTCTCGAGTGTCGCGGTGCTGGCGGCTACGCCGGCGGCTTTCATCTTGGAAACGCCCTCGGCAAGGCTCGCCGCATAGGCGGCCGCGACCGGGAAGATTTTGGTCTGCGCGATTTCGGCGACCAACTTGGCTTCGACGTTGACCACCTTCTCGTATTGCTCGCAGAGGATGGCGTGACGGCTTTTGAGCTCGGTCTCGGACAGGACGCCGTATTTCTCGAAAACCTCAACGACTTCGGGGCCGGTCATCGCCGGCAGCGCATCGGCCGATGTCTTGAGATTCGGCAAACCGCGCTCCGCGGCCTCCGCATGCCACTCTTCGGAATAGCCGTTGCCGTTGAAGATGATGCGGCCGTGCTTGTCCATGACCTCTTTGAGCGCGTCTTGGATCGCTTTGTTGAGGTCCGTGGCGCCCTCGAGTTTGGACGCCATCCACTCGAGCGAATCGGCGAGGATGGTGTTCATCGCGATGAGCGGACCGGAGATCGACTGGTTGGCACCGACCGCACGGAACTCGAAACGGTTGCCGGTGAAGGCGAACGGCGAGGTGCGGTTGCGGTCTCCCGCGTCCTTCGGCAACTCGGGCAGAACATCGACGCCGATTTTCAGCGTGCCCCTCTGCTTCGACGTGGTTGCCCCGCCGGCTTTGATCTGTTCGAAAACATCGGCCAGTTGGTCGCCGAGGTAGATGGAGATGATGGCCGGAGGCGCTTCGTTCGCGCCGAGCCGGTGATCGTTGCCCGCCGAGGCGATGGTCGAGCGGAGGAGCGGCGCGAATTTGTCGACCGCGCGGATCACCGCGCCGGCGAAGACGAGGAATTGCGCGTTCTCGTGCGGCGTATCGCCCGGATCGAGCAAGTTGCCCTGCGTGGCGTTGCCCAGCGACCAGTTGACGTGTTTGCCAGAGCCGTTGATGCCGGCGAAGGGCTTCTCGTGCAGGAGACAGGCGAGGCCGTGCTTGTCGGCGGTCTTCTTGAGGACCGTCATGATCAGCTGCTGGTGGTCGGCGGCGAGGTTGGCCGACTCGAAGAGCGGCGCGATTTCGAATTGTCCGGGCGCAACTTCGTTGTGGCGCGTTTTGGCCGGGATGCCGAGTTTGAAGAGTTCGCGGTCGACCTCGTACATGAAGGCCATGACGCGATCCGGAATGAGGCCGAAGTAGTGGTCCTCGAATTCCTGGCCCTTGGGCGCGGGCGCGCCGAAGAGCGAGCGGCCGGCCGAGAGCAGGTCGGGCCGCGCGTAGTAGAACATCTTGTCGACGAGGAAATATTCCTGCTCGGGTCCCGCCGTGGCCGCGACGCGGGCGATATCCTTGTGACCGAAGAGCTTGAGGATGCGGCGCGCTTGTTTGTCCAAGGCCTGCATCGACTTGAGCAGCGGCGTCTTGGTGTCGAGCGCTTCGCCGGTCCACGACACAAACGAGGTGGGAATGCAAAGCGTCGTACCGTTGGCGTTCTCCATGAGAAACGCCGGGCTGGTCACATCCCACGCGGTGTAGCCGCGCGCGCTGTGCGTGGCCCGGATGCCGCCGGACGGGAACGACGACGCGTCGGGCTCGCCTTGGATGAGCGTCTTGCCTTTGAACTTGGAAATCGTGGTGCGTCCGTCCGTGCCCGGATCGTAGAACGAATCGTGTTTCTCCGCGGAGGTGCCGGTCAGCGGATAGAAAACGTGCGCGAAGTGCGTGGCGCCGCGGCTCACGGCCCAATTCTTCATCGCTTCGGCCACTTCGTCCGCCACGCCTTCGGGAAGTTTGGTGCCGTTGTTGACCGTCTCCAGCACGGCCTGATAGGTGGCCGGCTTGAGGGTTTCCTTCATCACAGCGAGGCTGAAGGTGTTGGATCCGAATACGGTTTCCGGCGTCTCCTCGATGAAATTGACGGAGGCGTCCTGCGATTTGCGGGCCGCGATGGCGGCCACGGCGGCGGCGCGTGCTGACATGTTGCTCATTGGATTATTTCAGGGTTGGTTTTGTTGTAGGAATGCAATGGCTTCCGGACCCGTAGACGGGAACGAAAGCCAAGTTGAGCAAATCATAAGCACCAAACATGCCAACCGCCATGGCAAAGGAGGGAAAGGCCCGAAACCCGCAGCCCTTCAGAGAAAAGTGGGCGTTTTGCGACACCCCCCGCGGGGGTGGCTCTTTTTAACCACGCGTCCACCTACTCCCGCTACAGATCCGTAACAAGAATCCGCGATCAGTCGATCAGATCGTAGGCCGGCAACGTGAGGAACTCCTCGAA
>JAFMJK010000212.1 GCA_017853515.1 Chthoniobacterales bacterium
CTTTTTCCTACGCCGAACTCCACCGCTTGGCCGTGGCCGCCGGCTGGTGGGGATTTGAGCACCGGCGCTGCCCGTTTTTCCGGCAGATGCTCTGGCTGGAGCCGGACAAACGCCGGCGCTGACTCACATCCGTTCGGGCACCTCGACGCCGAGCAGTTCGAGGCCCTGCCGCAACACCCGGGCGGTGGTATCGCACAAGACCAACCGCGAGTGACGCGCCGGGCCTTCGGCTTTGAGCACGGGACAGGCTTCGTAAAACGCGTGGAACGCATTGGCCGTCTCGAAAAGATAGTTGGCCAAAAGATTGGGACGGAATTCGTGCAGGACCGTCGGGACAACTTCCCCGAATTGCAGCAGCTTCTTGGCCAGCGCGAGCTCGGCGGGTTCGGTGAGGGAAATGTTTTCCGCAGCGCCGAGCTCCGTCCCGAGTTTCCGGAAAATCGAACGCACGCGCACGTAGGCGTTCTGCAGATAGGGCGCGGTGTTGCCCTGCAAGGAGAGCATTTTCGACCATGAAAAGACGTAGTCGGTCATGCGGTGCTGGGAGAGTTCGGCGTATTTCACCGCACCGAGCCCGACCACGCGCGCGATGTGCTTCTTCTCTTCCTCCGGCATTTCCGGGTTCTTCTCTTCGATCATGGCGCGTGCCCGCGTCACCGCCTCGTCGAGCAGGGCGCGCAGCGGCACATTGTCGCCCGAGCGCGTTTTCATGAGCTTGTGGTCTTCTCCGAGGATGCTGCCGAATGCGATGTGCTCGAGTTTGGTGCCGTATCCCATGCGGCGCGCGGCCGAGAAAACCTGCTGGAAGTGGAGTTGCTGCGGCGCGCCGGTCACATACCAGATGGCATCCGGTTCCCAGCGCTCTTCGCGATACTCGATGGTGGCCAGATCCGTTGTCGCGTAGAGAAATCCCCCGTCGCTCTTGCGGACCAGACAGGGTTTGTCGGCCAGCGCGGGGACGTCGCGGAAGAACACGCAAACCGCACCCTCGCTGATTTCCGCCACTCCGTCGGCCAGAAGTTTCTCGACCAAGGCGGCCAGTGCGGGATCGTAGAAACTCTCGCCGAGACGTTCGTCGAAACGGATGCCCAGCTGACCGTAGATTTCCTCGAACTCGGCCCACGAGAGATCGACGAGTTGCTGCCAGATGGCGCGGTTCTCCGGGTCACCCTGTTGAAGTTTGACCAATTCTTCGCGCGCTGCCTTGTGCACCGCGGGATCGGTCTGTTCGATCGCGTTGACTTCGCGGTAGAGCCGCGTCATTTCCGCCACGGGATCGCGCTCCAGCGCGGCACGATCGAGGAGGTGCTTCCAGCCGTAAAGGACTTTTCCGAACTGGGTGCCCCAATCGCCGAGATGATTGTCGGTCACGACCTCGTGCCCGAGGAACCTGGCGATGCGGGAGAGCGCGTCGCCGAGAATGGTGCTGCGGATATGGCCGACGTGCATCGGCTTGGCGATGTTCGGCGAACTGAAATCGACGATGATTTTCAGCCGCTCTTCGGCCTCGGGCACGCCGCAGCGCGCATCGGCCGAGAGGATCCCCACTCGCCGCGAGACCCAGCCGGGCTCGAGGCGGAAGTTGAGGAAACCCGGTCCCGCGATCTCCGGCTTGGCGCACAGGTCGCCGCCGTCGAATTGTTCCGCGATCTGCGCGGCAAGCTCGCGCGGATTTCTTTTCGCCTCCTTGGCCAAAACCATGGCCGCATTGGCCTGATAATCACCGAAGCGCGTGTCTGCCGCCGCCACGACGTCGCCGCGTTCGGGCGGAAGTCCGCATGCGGCGAGTGCCGCGCGCAGCCTTTGCGTCAGCGCGGCCTGCGGCGTGGTGCTCATTCAGCGCGGTCCGCCGCGGCTGGTGAAAACCTGCAGGATGGCCTCGGCATCGGGCGCGGCGGCCAATTCGTCGCGCACTTTGCGGTCGTTGAGGAACTTGGCGATGGCGGCGAGCGTGCGCAGGTGGACTTGGAATTGATCGCGCGGGACGACGAACAGGACGATGAAATGGACCAGTTCGTTGTCGAGGGAGTCGAATTCGATGCCCGGCGCGGAGCGGCCGAAAGCGGCCACGACTTCGCCGACGTGCTCGCTCGAGGCGTGCGGGATGGCGATGCCGAAACCGATCCCCGTGCTCATCGTTTCCTCCCGCTGCTTCAGGGCGGCGAGGATGCTGTCGCGGTAGTCCGCGGCAATGCGGTCGCGCGCCACCAGCAGGTCCACGATCTCGGTGATCGCCGGCCACCGCTCGGTCGCCTTCATCTCGGGAATAATCTGCCCGACGGTGAGCAAGCTCGACAGGGTCATGCGCCTAAAGACCCGCCACCCTACCAATGGGGACTTCCTTGGCAAGACCGATTTGGCCGCCGGAAGCCGCAGCTGACAGCCTGTAATCAAGGTGTTACAGCTGATGGCGTGCTGCCCGAAATCCGCACGGAAATCCCCGGCCCGCACTCCCGCGGACTGGCCGGGCGGCTGCGTCGGGCCGAGTCGCGGAATGTCACGCTGACCGGTCCGGATTGGCCCGTGTTCTGGGAGCGCGCCGAGGGCGTCAATGTTTGGGACGCCGACGGCAACCGCTTCCTCGACTTCACCTCCGGCTTCGGCGTGGCGGGCCTCGGCCACGGTGCCGCCTCGGTGCGCAATGCCCTCGCAGCCCAGTCGGAAAAACTCCTTCACGCCATGGGCGACGTCCACCCGGCCGAAGCCAAAGTGGAATTGTGCGAACTCCTCGACGAAATGACTTTCGCGCGCTGGGGGGCGGGCCGCGGCAAGGTCATTCTCGGCAACTCCGGCTCCGATGCGATCGAGGCCGCGCTGAAAACATCGCTCCTCCACAGCGGCAAACCCGGCGTGATCGTGTTCGAAGGCGCGTATCACGGCCTCGGCTACGGCGCGCTCGAGGCGTCCGCTCTGGAATTTTTCCGCAAACCGTTCGCCGCGCAACTCGGCCGCTTCGCCGTGGCCGTTCCGTATCCGTATTGCTACCGGTGTCCGTTCGGGCACGGCGGAGGTTTCGCTCTCGAGGGCGGTGACTTTCCCAACTGCTCCTCGGCCTGTCTCGACGAATTGCAAAAACGCCTCCGCGCGGAAATCGCCCGCCGCGAAATCGGTGCGATCCTGGTCGAACCGATCCAAGGCCGCGGCGGGGAGATCGTGCCACCGAAAGATTTTCTCCGCCTGCTTCGGCGCATTTGCGACGAGGAAAAAATTCTGCTCATCGCGGACGAAATCTACACCGGATTCAACCGCACCGGGCGACTCTTCGCCTGCGACCACTCGGACGTTGTCCCGGACATCATCTGCTTGGGCAAAGCGCTGACCTCGGGATTTCCGCTCTCCGCGTGTGTGGGCCGCGCCGATGTGATGGATGCCTGGCCCGAATCGACCGGCGAGGCACTGCACACCAGCACCTTCCTCGGCAATCCGCTCGGGTGCGCCATGGCCATTGCCTCGCTGCGCGAGCATGCCAAGCCTGAGACTGCGGAAAAAGTCCGCACGGCCGGACGTCATCTGCGCGCCGCATTGGAAAAAATCCAATCACC
>JAFMJK010000273.1 GCA_017853515.1 Chthoniobacterales bacterium
AGGGGCGGGCGCCTGCTGCTCCTGCGCCTGCTGCTGCCCACACGCCTGCCCATGCCCATGCCGCTGCGCCTGGTGCGCAGGGTGGGGATGATTTCAGGCGGGTGAATGAGGCGGCGATGCAGGCGCTGGCGGTGTGGGTGCCGTCGTTGTTCCCCCACGCGATTGCCAAGGGGCAGGGCTTTCGGGTGACGAGCAAGGCGCTGGGGCGCAGCTTGCAGGAAGACTTGTCGATCATGCCCGAGGGCATTGTGGACTTTGGCGTGGCGGACATGGGCGACGCACGCCAGGGCCGGCGCACACCGATTGACCTGGTGATGGAGTGGCTGCCGGCCAGCAAGCCCAAGGATGCGCTGCACTGGCTGGCGCAGCGGGTGGGCGTGGTGCTGAGTGAGGCGCCCAAGGCTGCCGAGCGCCCGAAAAAAATGCGCGCGAACACGCAGGCTCCCGCCAGGGGAGCGTTGGACGCGGGTGGGTCTGGTGGTGGCGGTGGTGGTGGCGATGATGGCCACGACTGGGGCGGCGCCGATGGTGATGATGACCCGGGCGACGTGGATGTGCTGGGCCGCCTGGTGAAGCACCGGGGCCGCCCGATGGACTGCCGTGAGAACGTGATGTACTGCCTGCAGCTGGACCCGGTGCTCAAGGGCATGGTGCGGCAGAACGACTTCACGCACCTGATTGAGCGGGTGCGGCCCACGCCCTGGGGTCACCCCGCCGGGGAGTGGAATGAAGAAGATGACCTGATGCTGGGGGAGTATCTGTTGCGCACCTGGCGGCTGGGCGTGAAGGCCACGAGCACGCTGCGAAATGGGGTGCTGATGGCGGCCCGGTCTGACAAGTACAACCCGATCCTGGACCTGATTCACGCACAGAAGTGGGACGGGGTGGAACGGCTGGCGCACTGGCTGACGGATGTGTATGAGATCGAGGAGCGGCCGTATACGCGCCTGATCGGGAAGTGTTTCATCATGGGCATGGTGCAGCGGGCGCTGCGGCCGGGCTGCAAGTTTGACTACATGCTGATCATCAAGGGTGAACAGGGCCTGAAGAAGTCCACCGCGTTTCGCCAGTTGGCTTACCCCTATTTCACGGACAACGCGATCCGGATGGGGGACAAGGACAGCCTGATGGCGATGCAGCTGGTGTGGGTGGCGGAGTCAGCGGAGCTGGAATCGCTGAACAAGAGCGAGACCACCCAGATCAAGCAGTTTTTGTCGGCCCAGGAAGACCTGTTCCGGCCTCCGTATGGGGCGCAGTTGATCAAGGCGAAGCGCCATGCCGTCAACGTGGGCACGACGAATGCGGACGAGTTCCTGAAGGATGCCACGGGCGACCGGCGGTTTTGGCCGCTGGAGGTGTCTGTGGTGAATGAGGAGGTGTTGGCCACGCAGCGGCTGCAGCTGTTTGCCGAGGCGCTGCACCGCCTGGAGCAGGGGGAGCGCTATTGGCCCACGCGGGAGGAGGAGCGGGAGCTGGTCTTTCCCGAGCAAGAGAAGTTCAAGCGCACGGACTCGTGGGAAGACATCATTGATGAGTACGTGAACCGGGACACGCCGGACAAGCATGATGACCCGAACCTGCCGGTGAATGCGAAGCGGGACTTCTTCTCACGCGCGGAGATCTATGAGCGGGCGCTGCTGATCAAGGCGGACCGGATCGACGGCGCCGGGAACATGGACACGCGCATCGGCAACGCCATGAAGTCCCTGGGCTTTGACAAGCACCGGGAGACGGCAGGCAAGCGCAGGCGCGGCTTTTTGCGCCGGCCCCCTGCCACCCCTGCGGCACCGCCTGTTGGCGGCGCTGAGACACGATTCGGGGCCGCGGTGGCCCCACAATCGGACGGGGATGATGACCTGCCGCTGTAAAGCACCGATCTCCAAAGCGATCTGCGCTTGTGGTGGCGTCTGGACGCCCTGCTGGCTGGTCACGCCCCGCCTGGGCCTGCGTCGTGGTGACGCGGGCTCGGTCGGTCCTGTCGCCACCTCAGCCGTCCACCACGTCCACCCCACGTCCACGGGGGGTGGACGTTGCAAGTGCTTGATTTGGTTGGGGATTTTGGCATCCGTCCACCCGTCCACCCCCAAGCCTCCCGCGCACACACGTATGCACACACGCAGACACGAGCGGGCGCGTGTCTGCGCGCGTACGCGCAGGCGCAGCTCACCCCCATGTGGGTGGACAGGGTGGACGGGTGGACGGATCAAGCATTCATGCGGGTTTGCGACGTCCACCCCACGTCCACCCCACGTCCGGCAGCAGGCATGGGGCGCGTGTTTTCAGGAGGGTTTGTGATGAGTGAGGGAACGAGCCAGGAGGGAGCGAAGGTCGATCTGCGGGCGGCGATGCCGCTGACGGCCGCTCAGGTGGCTGATTGGCGCAAGCGATTCGGCGCCAAGCATGTGAACGACTGCATCAAGGCCGCGATGGCGGGCAAGCGCAACCGGTTCTATGCGGTCGAGGCGGGGCACTTCTTGGGCACGCCATTTGATTTGACGGGGCGGAGTGCTTATGTGGTCAGCATGAGCATCCTGACGGGTGAGCCGTTTGTGGCGGGGATGTTGGACCCGGCGGGTTTTGCTGAATGGTGCGGAGTGGAGGCTGCCCATGGCGCGCATTGAGTGGGTGAAGCATCGGCTGGAGAACTGGGGCCGCTGGTCGCAGCAGCGGGAGACCGGCGCGCTGGGCTACCCGAGGCAGAGCACGTTTGCCAGGCTGGCACCGCAGAGCGGGCGCATGGAAGCATCGGTGCCGGTGTCGGACCTGGAGGCGAGCGAGACGGATCAGGCGGTGAAGTCGCTGCAGCTGTCGCAGTCTCACCTGTACCTGGCGGTGGTGTACACCTACGCCAAGGGCCTGCCACGCCAGCAGGTGGCACGCAAGATGGCACGCGCTGAGAGCACGATCAGCCGCAACCTGGAAGACGCAGACCGCGCCATCGCCCGCTGGCTGGACGAACGCCAGGAGGCTCGGGCCGCTGCAAAAAGGAGTTTGTCCCCATAGAACTTTCCTGTATATTTCAGGCAAGCTGTGTTCTTGGTGTCACCACCCACTAGGTTCGCAGTCAAAGCCCTCGCAGGCCACGCTTGCGAGGGCTTTTTCTTTGCCGTCACCACCCCATGCCACAAGCCGCCCCACGCCCTTGCACGAGTCCAGGATGTGGCGCGCTGGTGCGGGATGGCTCGGGCCGCTGCGAAAAGCATCGCAAGGCTGAGCAGCAGGCGGTGGACGAACGGCGCGGGTCAAGCGCGCAGCGCGGCTACGGATCGGCATGGCAGAAGGCGCGTGCCGCCTACCTGCGCAGCCATCCGCTGTGCAAGGTGCACGACGACAAGGGTGAAGTGGTGCCGGCCACTGTGGTGGACCACATCGTGCCGCACAAGGGTGACCGCGCGCTGTTCTGGGACTCGAACAACTGGCAGCCGCTGTGCAAGCGGTGTCACGACATCAAAACCGCCCGAGAAGACGGCGCCTTCGGCCGCCTCCCGACCACGCAGGGGAGGGGGGCACAGAAACTTTCCACCCCCTCACTCTAGACA
>JAFMJK010000213.1 GCA_017853515.1 Chthoniobacterales bacterium
GGACAAATATCCCGCCACCCCGCAGAGGATGAGGAAGATTCCGAATCCGACGAACTAGCGTCCGGCAAAGTTCACGAGAGTTTCTGCGCGAGCAAGTCCCCCACCATCGCCGGGTTGGCTTTGCCTTTGGAAAGTTTCATGACTTGGCCCTTGAGGAAGTTCAACGCCGCGCCTTTGCCCGCTTTGTAGTCGGCCACGGATTGCGGGTTGGCCGCGATGACTTCGTCGCACAGCGCGCCGATGGCGCCGGCATCGCTTTCCTGCTTGAGGCCTTTTTCTTCAACGATGACCGACGGATCGCGCCCCGTGGCGAACATGTCGGCAAAAACTTCCTTGGCCTGCTTGCCGTTGATCTGTCCGCCGGCCACCAGGGCGACCAGCGCGTCGAGTTGCACCGGTTCGATCGGGCAATCGGCGATGGTTTTGTCCGCGGAAGAGACCGCGCTCTGCAGATCGTTGAGGATCCAGTTGGCGATCTGCTTGCCGCGCGGCGAACCGGTGGCGGCTTTTTCGAAATAACCGCCCAAATCGAGATTGTCGGCCAGCACGGCGGCGTCGTATTCGCTGACCCCGAAATCTTTTTCGTAGCGCGCCCGCTTTTGCGCCGGAGTCTCGGGGAGCAAATCCTTCGCGGCCGCCAGCAGTTTCTCCGTTTTGACCGGCATGAGGTCCGGATCGGGGAAGTAGCGGTAATCGTGGGCCGACTCCTTGATACGCATGAGCTGCGTCTCGCCCAAGTCATCATCCCAGCGACGGGTTTCCTGCTGGAGCGAGCCGCCACTGCGCAGGACATCGATCTGACGGTCGATTTCGTAGGCCAAGGCACGACGCACGCCGCTGATCGTGTTCAAGTTCTTCAATTCGATCTTGGCCCCGAATTTTTCCGTGCCGACCGGCCGCACCGAGACGTTCACGTCGCAGCGCATCTGGCCCTTCTCCATGTCGGCATCGGAAACCCCGGCGTAGAGAAGGTGCTGCTTGAGCGAAGTGAGATAAGCGAAGGCCTCCTCGGGTCCGGCGATGTCCGCCTCGGAAACAATCTCCATGAGCGGCGTTCCGGCCCGGTTGAAATCGATGCCCGATGAGTTTTCCAAATGAAAACTTTTGGCCACGTCCTCCTCGAGATGGATGCGGGTCAGGCGGATGACCTTGTCTTTCGTCGCAATGGTTTTCTGCGCGTCTTTCGGATAAGCCAGATCATGCAGGGGCACACCACCGCCGAGGCAGAGCGGCATGTCGTATTGCGAGATCTGGTAGTTCTTCGGCATGTCCGGGTAGTAGTAGCTCTTGCGGTCGAACTTGCAGACCTCCGCAATTTTGCACCCGAGCATAAGGCCGGTGAGAATGGTGAGCTTGAGCGCCTCTTCGTTCATGACCGGCAGCGCGCCGGGCAAACCGAGACAGGTGGGACAGGTGTGCGTGTTCGGCGTGGCCCCGTATTCCACCGGGCAGGCGCAGAACATTTTGCTGCGCGTTTTCAGTTGGACATGGACCTCGAGTCCGATGGTGGCGATGTATTGCTGACTCATGGCGTGGGAACGGGCGAAGGTGCCGATTCCTGCAGGGCATAGTCGAGCGCTTTTTCCAGTTCGAATCCGGTGAAGGACTCCTGCACCTCGGGATCGGAGGCTATCTCGGCCAGTTTCGGGCTGGTCATGAGGGAAAAATAGTTTCCCTCCGAAGCCGCCGCGGCCACCGCGGGGTCGGTGAACAATTCCATGATCTTCGGTTGGGTGAGAAACTGCTGTGTCTGCGGAAAAGCAAAAAATCGCGCCGTGGCCTCGGGCGATTGCGTCACGCGGAGCAATTTGGTGATGAGCGCATAGATGTTCGACGGCACGATGTCGACCTGCTCGACCAAGCTTCCCGTCGTGCCCGCTTCGAGCGTTTCTTTGATGGCCACCAACTGCTCGTCGCCCACGGCCGACTGCCGCGCCTCGGCCACCGCTCCCATGGTGCGAAAAATAGAAATACCGCCCCAAAGAATGAGCAGACCGAAAATAAGCCCGAAGAGCCCGCCACCCGCTCCGTAAAACAACCGCACGATCCCGGCCGGTTGCTGCGCAGTCTTTTTGAAGAGCAGCGACGAGAGAGCCACGGCGGCAAAATAAAAGGCGAGGGCCGCGATGAGGCCGAAAATGAGGCGTCCGCCCGGATACGGGAGAGGAATGACGCGGTCGGAAGCAAATCCGGTCATCCAGGCAAAAATCCATCCAACCCCGCCCGCCACGATCAAGGCCAGCACACTCATCCCATGCCGCATCACCCCGCGCCGCCAACCGCGCCAGATTTCGAAAAGCAGATAAAGCCCGGCGGCGAGCCAGAGCCATGAGGTAGAGATCTGCATATGCGGAATTCCTTTCAGTTCACTCCAGCCAGTTCTCGGTTCGAAGATCCGGCACGCCCAAAAGAAGGCAAGCGATAGGCTTGGCTCAGACCGCGCTCTGCGCACGCTGACGCAGGGCGTGGTCGGCGAGGACAAGCCAAACCATGGCTTCAACGATGGGCACGGCGCGGGGGATGACGCACGGGTCGTGGCGTCCGCGCGCGGCGAGTTCGGTGTTTTCGCCGGATGCGGTCACGGTCTGTTGCGCGCTGGCGATGGTGGCCGTCGGCTTGAAAGCGACGCGGAAGACGATGTCTTCGCCATTGCTGATGCCGCCTTGGATCCCGCCCGAGCGGTTGGTCACCGTGCGGGTGCGTCCCTCGCGCATTTCGAAGGCGTCGTTATGCTCGAGACCGGTCAGCTTGGTTCCCTCGAAACCGGAGCCGATTTCGAATCCTTTGGTCGCGGGCAGGCTGAGCATGGCCTTGGCCAGGTCGGCTTCAAGCTTGTCGAAAGCCGGTTCGCCGAGACCCGGCGGGCAACGTCGCACGATGCACTCGATCAGTCCGCCGACCGAATCGCCGTTCGAGCGCGCCTCTTTGATGCGGGCGATCATTTTTTCGGCGGCTGCAGCATCGGGACAACGCACGGCATTGGCCTCGATCGCTTCGCGGGTGACGGCCGATGCGTCGACCGCCGCTTCGATCTGATGGACGCGGCTGACCCAAGCGAGAACGTCGATACCAGGATGCAGCGCTTCGAGCACTTTGCGCGCGACGACGCCGGCGGCGACGCGCCCGATGGTCTCGCGCGCGGAGGCGCGTCCCCCGCCCTGCCAGTTGCGGATGCCGTATTTGGCTTGGTAAGTGAAATCGGCGTGCGAAGGACGGAAAGCCGTCTCCATTTCGCTGTAGGCCTCCGGACGCGCGTCTTCGTTGCGGACAAGGATGGCGATCGGAGTGCCGAGGGTTTTGCCTTGGAAGACGCCGGACAAAATTTCACAGCGGTCCGCCTCCTTGCGCGGGGTGACGATATCGCTCTGGCCGGGGCGGCGGCGGTCGAGTTCCTTTTGGATGTCGGCCTCGGTCAGGCTGAGCTGCGGTAGGCAGCCGTCGATCACGACGCCGACGCCACCACCGTGGGATTCTCCCCACGTGGCGATGCGAAAGAGCTGGCCGGCGATGCTGGACATG
>JAFMJK010000214.1 GCA_017853515.1 Chthoniobacterales bacterium
CCGCTCTCTTTCCAACGGACACGCGAGCCGCGTGTCCCTACCCTCAAAACCTTGTTCGATAGTCCAGATCCTTTGCTGGTTTGGTATAACTCACCCGATCTCGGCAAAGACTGCGCCCCCCAGAAGGTGCGGGCCTTCGTAGAGGGCGCAGATCTGACCCGGCGCAAGGGCGCGTTGCGGTGAGGCAAAGACTATTTCGGCCGTGCCGTCTTCGCGGCGGGTGAAATCAATCGGCACGCGCGGAGCGCGGTAACGCGGACGCGCTTCGATGCGGGCTTGCGCCGGAAGCTCGGGACCGGCGGCACTCAAGTTCGTGAGTGTTGCACGGCTGGCATAAAGACCTTCGGTGTCTGGACGGTCATAGCCGATGACGAGCTCGTTGGTTGCCATCCGTTTGTCCACCACGACATACGCGGTCTCGGGCTCGGCCGAGGCGACGCGGATGCCGCGGCGTTGTCCGAGTGTGTAGTTGTGCAAGCCGCGGTGCTCGCCGAGGACGCGTCCTTTCAGGTCGACGATCGGGCCCGGCTTTTCCGGCAGATATTCCTTCAAGAAATCCTGCATGCGCACTTTGCCGATGAAGCAGATGCCTTGGCTGTCTTTTTTCTCCGCGGTGACGAACCCGGCGGCGGCGGCTTTGGCCCGCACTTCGCTTTTGAGCAATTCGCCGACGGGAAACCACGCGCGCGCGATCTGCTCGGGACGCAGCATGGCGAGGAAGTAGGATTGGTCTTTGCCCGGGTCGGCGCCTTCGTAGATCGCTTTGGCGCGGCCCGGACCCGGCGCGGTGCGCGCGTAGTGACCGGTGCCGATGCCTTCGAATCCTTCGCGCAGCGCGAGATCGAGGAAGACGCCGAACTTTATCTCGCGGTTGCAATAAACGTCGGGATTCGGGGTGACACCCTCGGCGTAGCCTTTGAGCAAGTAATCCACCACGCGCTCGCGGTAATCCTCGATGAGGTTGACCACGCGGAACGGGATGCCGAGTTTTTCCGCCACGGCGCGCGCGTCGGCCACGTCCTGCTCCCACGGGCACTGGCCGAGCGGATCCCACTCGGCCATCCAGTTTTTCATGTAAGCGCCTTCGATCTCGTGACCCTGCTCTTTGAGCAGCAACGCAGCGACGGAGCTGTCGACTCCGCCCGACATGGCGACGAGGAGGCGGGCCATGACGGAATCAGCGCGCGGCGCGCACCGCGGCGGCCACGGCTTTGACGCATTCGAGATCGACCGGTCCGGTCCAATGCCCGTCGCGCTTCAGCGCGGAACCGACGATGACCGCATCGGCATGTTGCAGCATGGCCGCGGCGTTTTCCGCGGTGACACCGGAGCCGACAACCACCGGCAACTTGGTCGCGGCGCGAGCGGAGCTAAGATCGGCGGTCGATGTTTCGCGTCCGGTCGCTTCGCCGGTGACAATCACTCCATCCGCGCCGAAAAATTCCGCGGCCTTGACCGTTTCGGCAAGGCTCACGTCTGCGGTCATGGCGTGCGCCGCATGTTTCTTTTTCACATCGGCCCACACGGCGATATGGTCCGCGCCGATTTGTTTGCGGTAGCGCAACAAAGGACCCGCGCACGCATCCATCCATCCTTCGTCAGCCACGTGTCCAAAGACAAAACCCTCGGCGCGGATGAAATCGAGCCCGGCCGCCAAAGCGACGGCGAGCGCGGCTTCGTTCGCTCCGGCCAGCACTTGCACGCCGCAGGGCAGATCGGTGGCCTCGTTGATCGCGCGGCATACGGCGGTCATGGCCGCGACGACCTCGGGTCCGACCTCGCGTTTGAGGTAAGGAATGTCGTGCATGTTCTCGATAAGGATGGCATCGCATCCTCCCTCGGCCAGCGCCCAGACTTCCTGCACGGCGGCACGGACCAGTTCGTCGACCGATTGGGCAGCCCGCGGCGTGCCGGGCAACGCCCCGACATGGACCATGCCGATAAGGGCTTTGGGCGGAATTTCTACTGTCGACATGGACCAAAGATGACCTCGGCGGCCCGCTTTTCACAGAGTTTTTGCCCAAAGCGGCGGGGGCGCCGAAAGTAAGTAAGCTCGTCTTACTTGACGGCGGGCCGGGGCGGGGCGAATTTGACTTCATGACAACCACGCTCTCCAGCAAAGGCCAAGTCGTGCTGCCGCAGTTGGCACGCAGCCGGCTCGGCTTGGTGACGGGCACAAAGTTCGACTGCGAGATTACCGGCGAATCCATCCTGCTTAAGCCCCGCATGCCGAAACCTTCCGCCCCCGTTTACGTGAAGGACAAGATCTCCGGGCTGCGGGTGGCCAAGGGCACCAAGCGCGAGACCAAGGTGACGAGCGCGATGGTGCGCGAGTTGCTCGCCGAGTTCCCGTGAAGTATCTGCTCGATGTGAATGCCCTGCTGGCGTTGGCCCATCAGGACCACGCCGACCACGAGAAAGCCAGCGTCTGGTACAAAGAAACAGCGGGTGCAGCCTCCGCGTTTCTCACCTGCCCGATCACCGAATTGGGATTCCTGCGCGTGAGCATGCAGGCCGGTTTGTCGAGGCATCTCGACGCGGCACAGGACACGCTCTACGGCATGAAAAAATCGAGCCGTGTTCCCTTCGATTTTGTCCCGGATTCCGTGGCGGCCGACAAACTACCGCCTTACGTGCGCACGCCAGCGCAGTTGACCGACGGGTATCTGCTGCAACTGGCCGAAGCGAACGGCGCGAAACTCGCAACTTTGGACGCGGGAATTCCCGGCGCACTGCGCATCGCGTAGGCGCGGGAGCGCAGATCATTCCGGCGGCTGCCGCCCCTCGGCCGCGAACAACTCGCGCAGGAAGTAAAGATCTCCCTGATCTTTGGGGCGCAGGGAACGGCTTTTCATGCGCCAAAGAAGGTCGGGATTGGCAAAAGGAATTTTCACGCCGTCGAGTTCGCGCACATGGACATGGCCCGGGTCGACCAACAGGTCGATGTCACCGGTGGTGCGGGAATAGTCGGCCGTCGATGACGGCAAAGCCGCCCACCACGACATACTTGGCTCCCAGACGATTCAACTCTCGGCAAAGCGCGACCACATCCTCACGTTGCGGTGGCCGCGAAATCAGCTCCTCGGCTTCGTCAGGTAGTGCATCGTCCATGCGTCAGCCTCCTCGAAGGAGCGGAACTTGAAAACACCCTTGGGGAAACGGGGAAATGGAGCATCCTCCCGGATGCGGGCCAGCGACTTCTGGAGGCCGAACCCGTATTCGAGCGAGTCCTTGATCCGCCGCCGCCCCACCGTCTTGCCGATCTTTTCATCGATGTTTACCACCGGCTGCACCCCGCAAGGGTAGACCCCCGGTCCGACACTGGCAACCACCCATCAGCGGCCTCAGTTCCTCAGGAGTCAGCCTTCAGGTCTCAGCCCTCTCCCCCCAACTTCCCCCTTGCCCTGCGCCGCCAACCGGCTATGCTCCACGCCTCCTGATATGACCAAGACCGCCGCCAGCAGCGTCGCGCTGCATGAGAAAGACACCGGAAGCGCGGACGTGCA
>JAFMJK010000215.1 GCA_017853515.1 Chthoniobacterales bacterium
CGGCGGCGAGATGGGCAAAGTGCAGGCCGTGGCCGACTTCATGCGCTCCGGCAAACAGGACGTGATCATCGCCGGCTTCACCGACGATCGCGGCACCGAGGAATACAATCGCGGACTCGGCGAGCGCCGCGCCTTGGCCGTGCGCGAGGCTTTGATCGGCAAAGGCATCAGCGCCGGCCGCGTTCAGACGGTCAGCTTCGGCGAGGAAATGCCGGTCAGTTCCGGCGGCGGCGAAGCTGCCTGGGCCGCCAACCGTCGCGCCGAGTTCGGCGTCATCCGCTAACCCAAACACCCTTTTCGTGGCAGTCCCTCTGCTCGATTTACGCCTGCAATACGCGCGGGTGAAGGACGATGTGCAGCGCCGCATGGGCGCGCTGTGCGACAGCCAGCACTTCATCCTCGGTCCGCCTGTCGACGAGCTCGAAACCGCGGTGCGTGATTACACCGGGTGCGGTCATGCCATCGGCACATCGTCGGGCACCGACGCGTTGCTCGCCATCCTCATGGCCATGGGCATCGGGAGAGGGGATGCGGTCATTACCACGCCCTACACCTTCTTCGCCACGGCGGGTTGCATCCACCGAGTCGGCGCGGAGCCGGTCTTTGTCGACATCGATGCCGCGACCTACAACATGGATCCGGCCAAGCTCGACGAATTCCTGCGCAAGCAATGCCGCAGCGGTCCCGACGGCCGACAGGTTACCGCGGCGGGCAACCGCGTGCGCGCCATCATGCCCGTGCATTTGTTCGGTTGCGTGTGCGATATGGACCGCATCGGTGCGACGGCCAAGGAATTCGATCTGCCCATCATCGAGGATGCCGCGCAGGCCATCGGCGCGGATTATCCATCAAAGAGCGGCAAAACGCTGCGCGCCGGCGCGATCGGCGAGGCGAGTTACTTCAGCTTCTTTCCCTCGAAGAATCTCGGCGCCTTCGGCGATGCGGGCATGGCGACATGCCGCGAGGCCGGCCTCGCCGCGGAAATCAAACTCATGCGCAACCACGGCATGGGCACGCAATACCATCACGAGAAAGTCGGCGGCAACTTCCGCATCGACGCGCTGCAGGCCGTCGTCCTTTCCGCCAAGTTGCCTCATCTCGACGCGTGGCACGCGGCGCGCCGCAGCAACGCCGCGCTCTACCGCGAGGAATTCACCAAGCTCGGTCTGCTCGATCGCATCACCTTGCCCGTCGAGCCCTACGCCGCCTCCGGCGTGAAGAATCACCACATTTACCATCAATACGTGGTCCGCGTGCCCGATCGCGACAAAGTGCGCGAAAAACTCACCGCCGCCGGCATCGGTTGCGCCGTTTACTACCCGATCCCGCTCCACCTGCAGGAATGTTTCGCCTCGCTCGGCCATTCGGCTGGCGATTTCCCCGAGTCCGAAAAAGCGGCCCGCCAATCTCTTGCTCTTCCTATCTATCCGGAGCTTACTGCGGAGCAGATCCGCGAGGTCGCGGGGGCTGTAGCCAAGGCGCTGCAGACTTGAACAGAAGGTAACGAAGCAACGAAGGGCTTGCTCGAATGCCGGAGCAAAATCGACATTGTGAACGACTATGCGCGCTACCTCGGCGAGTACCGCGGAAAGGGCGGGCAAGTATTCGGCCCGGCAGGGTTTGCCGCGAACCCATGGATTCGTCGGCGGGGACGCCGACACTAGAGTTAAATTTAGCGGCGCCGTCCTCGGCGTAGAAACGGCGAGCGACGGCATCTTTTCTCAAACCGCTCCAGGCAATTTCCCCGACTTCGGACTGATCGGCCGTTCCCAGAAGCGGGCTTCTGAAAAATTTTTTCGAAAATCTCTTGCCGCAGGGATTCTTTCGGATAGTCTCCTCCGTCCCGCACACTGTCGGGGGTTCGCGAAGAAACCACGTTCGCGTGGTTTTTTTGTCGCCTGAAAACGGCGCGCAACTTTTTCCACTTTAATGCCAACTATCAATCAACTTGTCCGCAAGGGACGCCGCAAGGTGACTTTGAAGTCGAAGTCGCCCGCGCTCGTGAATTGTCCGCAGCGTCGTGGCGTCTGCGTGCAGGTTATGACGCGCACGCCGAAGAAACCGAACTCCGCCCTGCGCAAAGTCGCGAAGGTCCGCCTGACCAACGGCCAGGAAGTCATCGCCTACATTCCGGGCGAGGGCCACAACCTGCAGGAGCACTCGATCGTGCTCGTGCGCGGCGGCCGCGTGAAGGATCTTCCCGGCGTCCGCTACCACATCGTCCGCGGTTCGCTCGACACGCTCGGCGTCGACGGTCGCCGCCGCGGTCGCTCGAAATACGGGGCCAAGCGCCCGAAAGCCGGCGCCGAAGCCGCCACCAAGAAGAAGTAACCCCGATCTTTTCCAACCATGGCACGCAGACGCAGAGCAACGAAACGCACGACCCTCGGTGACAGCCGTTACGGCAGCCCGATGGTCACCCGCCTGATCAACACCGTGATGCGCTGCGGCAAGAAGTCGACGGCCGAAGGCATCGTCTACACCGCGATCGAAAAATGCCGCGAGGGCAGCGAGTCGGTCGATCCGCTCGATGTGCTGACCAAGGCCCTCGACAACGTGCGCCCGCGCCTCGAGGTGAAATCCCGCCGCGTCGGCGGTGCCACCTATCAGGTGCCGATGGAAGTCCCGGCCGACCGCCAATACGCGCTGGCCATGCGCTGGCTGGTCACTTTCGCCGCCAAACGCAAAGCCGTCCCGATGAAGGAAGCTCTGGCCATCGAGCTCAAAGACGCCGCCGCCGGCCAGGGCAACGCGATCAAGAAGCGCGACGAAATGCACAAGATGGCCCAGGCCAACCGGGCCTTCGCCCACTTCCGCTGGTAAACCGCCGCAACCTGTTCTTTCTCATGTCCGCCACCGCCACCGCACCCGCCGCCACCGCGAACCCGAATTCGCCCGACCGCGCTTTCCCGCTCGAGCGCACGCGCAACATCGGCATCTGCGCGCACATCGACGCCGGCAAGACCACTCTGACCGAGCGCATCCTTTTTTACACCGGCATGATCCACAAGATCGGCGAGGTGCATGAGGGCACCACGGTGACCGACTGGATGGAGCAGGAGCGCGAGCGCGGCATCACCATCACCTCCGCCGCCACCACCTGTTCGTGGTTGCAGAAGCCGGAGAAAGACGTTTTCAAGCTGTTCGACGGCATCAACATGCGCGTCAACATCATCGACACCCCGGGCCACGTGGACTTCACCGCCGAGGTGGAACGCTCGTTGCGCGTGCTCGACGGCGCGATCGCCGTGTTCTGCGGCGTGGCCGGCGTGCAACCGCAGTCCGAAACCGTCTGGCGCCAAGCCACGAAATACAATGTCCCGCGGATCGCCTTCGTCAACAAGATGGACCGCACCGGTGCGGACTTCGATGCGGCCGTCGAGAGCATGCGCGTCAAACTCGGCGCCAATGTCTGGCCCATCCTCATCCCGCTCGGCAAGGAAGACAACCTTCGCGGCCAGATCGACGTGGTCAA
>JAFMJK010000216.1 GCA_017853515.1 Chthoniobacterales bacterium
TTAGGAGGGGTTTGAGGAAGGGGGCGGTGGGGCTCGCTGTGACGCGCGAGATTTCTTCCGGGGTTCCGGCGGCGACGAGACGGCCGCCTTCGGCGCCGGCTTCGGGGCCGATTTCGAGGACGTAGTCGGCTTCCGCGATGACGCTGAGGTTGTGCTCGATGACGATGACGGTGTGACCTTCGTCGGTCAAACGGTGGAGAATACCGATGAGTTGTTCGACATCGGCCATGTGGAGTCCGATGGTCGGCTCCTCGAGGAGATAGAAGTTGCCGCGCTTGTCTTCGCGCAGGCGGCGTCCTTTGGTCGCGCCGGTGCGCGATAGTTCGGTCACGAGTTTGATGCGCTGCGCTTCGCCGCCGGAAAGCGTGGGGCTGGGTTGTCCCAAGGTGAGGTAGCCCAGTCCTGTCTCGACGAGCAATCGCAGGGCGTGGCGGATTTTGGGATGCGCGTCGAAAAATTCGGAAGCTTCGGCCGCGGTCATTTTCATCACATCGGCGATGGTTTTGCCGTTGTAGGTGATGTCGAGCGTTTGCCGGTTGTAGCGGCTGCCATTGCATTCGCTGCAGGGCAGCCAGCTCGAGGGGAGGAAACTCATCTCGAGTTTGATCGCTCCCTGCCCGAGGCAGGTTTCGCAACGTCCGCCATCGGTGTTGAAAGAAAAGCGGCTGGGCGTGTAGCCGCGCATGCGCGAGGCGGGGAGTCCGGCGAAAAGTTGGCGGATTTCGTCGAAGACCTTGATGTAAGTGGCGGGCGTCGAGCGCGAGGTTTTGCCGATCGGCGACTGGTCGACCATGTGCACGGCTGCGATGTGTTCGGCGCCGAGCAGTTTGGCATAGGGCGGCGGGGCGGCCTTGCGGGACGGTTTGCGTCCGCGCCGCGTCATCGACTCCTTGAGGGCCGGCACGAGCGTTCCGCGCAGCAGCGAAGATTTGCCCGAACCGGAAATCCCGCAGGCCACAGTGAGGCGTCCGAGCGGAATGCGGACATCGATGTTCTGCAAGTTGTGCAAAGTCGCACCTTTCAACTCGAGCCAGCGGAGATCTTTGTCCTTCAGCGGGCGTCGCGATCCGCGGGAAGGCCGCGCCGGCGGGTGGGCGAGGCAGCGTCCGGTGACCGATTTTTCCGAAGCGCGGATTTCATCGAGCGTGCCCATGGCCATGACCTCGCCGCCGCGCGATCCGGCGCCGGGTCCGAGGTCGATGATGCGCGTGGCCCGGCGCATGGTTTCCTCGTCGTGTTCGACGACGAGGAGCGAGTTGCCCTGTTTGACCAATTCGTCGAGTGCATCGAGCAGGCTGCGGTTGTCGCGTTCGTGCAGTCCGATGGTCGGTTCGTCGAGCACGTAGAGGACGCCGCGGAGATTGGATCCGAGTTGCGCGGCAAGGCGGATGCGTTGGGCCTCGCCACCGGAGAGCGATGTGGCGGGACGGTCGAGCGTCAGGTAGTCGAGACCGACGCGTTGCATGAAGCCGAGGCGTTGCCGGATCTCCGGAAGGATATCGCCGGCCAACGCGCCGTCATTCCCCTCGAAAGCCATCTCCTCGAGGAGTTTTGCCGCGTCCCGCGCGCTGGCCCGGGTGAAATCGGCGATCGGGTGTCCGTGCACCTGCACGTGGCGGGCCTCGGTGTTGAGCCGTACGCCGCCGCAATCGGGGCAGGGTCGCGCGACGTCTTCTTCGGCCTCCTCGCGCGCCGCTTCCTCCTGCAGGTCCGCCTCGAGTTCGGTGCGGGCATCGTCCGCGCTGAAGTCGCGATCGTAAACCAGCCCGAAACCGCGGCACGTTTCGCACCAACCGTGAGGGGAGTTGAACGAAAACATGCGCGGGTCGAGCGGTTCGAAGGCGCGGGCGCAGGACGGACAAGCCATCTCGGTGCTGAGCAGGATGCTTTCTTTTCCGCGGACGAGGCGTGCGGTGTTCTTCCCGATTTCCAAAGCGCGGCGGGCGAGTTCGAGTGCCGCCTCCTCGGAGGCTTTGGTGGTTTGTCCGACGAGCACGTCGATCGAATGTTCGCGGTAGCGCGAGAGTTCGGGAAATTTGTCCGCTTTGATCAGCTTGCCGTCGACGAGGAGGGTGTCGAAGGCGTGGCGCACGGCCCATTCGGCGACTTCCTTGTGGTAGCCCTTGCGCGATTTGATCAGCGGCGCGAACACTTGGACCGGTCCGGACTGCGAGAATTCCCGGAGCTGCTCGGCGACCTCGGCCAGCGTGGTGGTTTGCACCGGCACGTGGCACGAGGGGCAGAATTGCGTGCCCAGCTTGGAGTAGAGCAGCCGCAGGAAATGGTAAACTTCGGTGATGGTGGCCACGGTCGACTTTCCGCCGCCCCGCGAGATGCGCTGCTCGATGGCCACGGCGGGCGGCAGTCCCGCGATGTGGTCGACATCGGGTTTTTCCATTTGCTCGACGAACTGCCGCGCGTAGGTCGACATGCAATCGAGGAAACGGCGTTGTCCCTCGGCGAAGAGGATATCGAAGGCGAGGGACGATTTTCCCGATCCGCTCAGTCCTGTGACGACGACAAATTCGTCGCGCGGGATTTCGAGCGAGATGTTTTTCAGGTTGTGCTCGCGGGCACCGGTCACGCGAATGCGGTGATCGTCCGGCATGGCCGCCGGCGGGACCGGTTCGGCCGCGCGCAGGGTTTCCTCGTGGGTCCTCTCCTCGAGGGCGGCCCGCAGGAAGGGCGCAGTGCGCGACTCATGATTGGCGGCGACCTCCTCGGGAGTTCCCGCGGCGATCACGCATCCGCCCTCGTCGCCGGCCTCGGGACCGATATCGATCACATGGTCGGCGCATTTGATCACTTCCACATTGTGTTCGATGACGACCAAGGTGTGCCCCGCTTCGACCAGGCGCTCGAACACGCGGAGCAGGCGCGCGATGTCATCGAAGTGCAGGCCCGTGGTCGGCTCGTCGAACAGAAGAAGCGAGGCCTCCGCTTCGGCGTCGGCGAGATGGGCCGCCAGCTTGAGGCGCTGCGATTCGCCGCCCGAGAGGAAGCTGGTGGGCTGGCCGAGACGAAGGTAGCCGAGGCCGACATCTTCCAGGGTTTGCAGCGGCCCGGTGATTTTGGCGTGCTTGGGAAATTGGGCGAAGAAGGCGAGCGCTTCCGAGACGGTCATTTCGAGGACGTCGTGCACCGATCGGCCCTGGAGTTCCACCTTGAGCACGTGCGGTTGGAAACGTTTGCCGCCGCAGGAGGCGCAGACGAGGGAGACGTCGCTGAGGAATTGCATCTCGATGCGCTCGTAACCGAGGCCGGCGCAGCGTTCGCAGCGTCCGCTGTTCGAATTGAAGCTGAAGGCGGACGCCCCGAGGCCGGCGCCTTTGGCCGCGGGTGTCTGGGCAAAGAGATCGCGGATGTGGTCCCATGCACCGAGATAAACCACCGGCGTGGAGCGCGAGGATTTGCCGGGCGGCGATTGGTCGACCATGACGACCTGTCCGACGTGTTCGATGCCGGTGA
>JAFMJK010000217.1 GCA_017853515.1 Chthoniobacterales bacterium
GCAACGAAGGCCGGCAGGTCCATCGCCTCCGAGCCAAGCGCCTACGTCACCCACGCGCCGAACGACGGGAAGCCCTCCATGGTGAAGCCGGTGTTGAAGAAATTCTCGCCCTGCGGATGCGCGCTCGTCTGCGTATGCAGCGAGTGGATGAAGCAGAATTCGTCCGCAAGCGCGCCCATGCGCGGGAGCAACTCGGACGTCATTTTGCCGCTCTGCCCGCGCGGTGCGAAATCCCAGAACGGCTTCGCAATACTGCCGGTCGGCCCCTCGAAGGTAACGGCGGGAATGCCGAGCGGCTTCTGGCCATGAAATTTCGCCAGGTCCGGCTTGTAGTCGAACGTATCAACGTGACTCACCGCGCCGGGGCAATAGATGACCAGCACCTGCTTTGCCGCGGCTTGAAAGTGCGGCGGGCGCGGCGTGTAGGGATTGTCGGGATCGATGAGCGGGCGCACCGGTTTCTTGCCAGCGGAGGACTCGGGGCTGTCCTCTGCTGCGAGCAATTGTGCGAGTCCAAGGCTGCCCATCACGCCGCCCGTGATCCGGAGAAAGGCGCGACGGTCGAGCAAATCACGGCCGTGTGGGGTAAGATTCTCAGGATTCATGGCAGGAAGGCGTATTCGTTTGAGTTGATTAGGCTGCGGCAGACGAGTTCGAGTTCGACGCCTTGACAGGCGGCGATTTCATCCGCGCCCGGTGGACGGGTAAGCAGGAGTTCAAATGCACGACGAACGGCGCCAGCGGCGTCCTTCGATTCTTTGCGGGCGCGCTCGGCGAGGAACTTCGATTGCTCGACCACGAAATCGCTGTTCATCAAGTTCAGCGCCTGGAGCGGCGTCGTGGAGACGGGCCGCTTCGCGCGGACCTGGCCGCAGTCCGGGAAATCAAACGCACTGAAAATCTGGTCGTCCACGCGGCGCATCCGCTCCTGGTAAATCATGCGCCGCCAAGTCTCGGGACCGTGATTATCCGTGACCTGCCACTGTGCATAGGTCTTCTTCACGTTGTGAATGCGGAAGCTGCGGCCGCCGATCGTGGGATCGAGTTTGCCCGTCGCTTGCAGGATCCCATCGCGGATGACCTCAGCCTCGACGCGACGAGGAGCGAAGCGCCACAGGAACGCGTTGCCGGCATCGGCCTTGAGACCGTCGTTGCGCGGGGCGCTCGACTGGCGAAAAGCATCCGTCAGCACAATGCGACGGAGGAGGTCCTTGATTCCCCAGGGCTTCGCGCCCCCCGCTTCCGGCTTCACAAACTCAGCGGCGAGCCAGTCGAGCAGTTCGGGATGACTCGGCGGCGCGCCCGCTTTGCCAAAGTCGGCGGTGGTCGTCACGATGCCCGCGCCGAATACGTGATGCCATACGCGGTTCACCATCACGCGCGCGGTGAGCGGATGCTCGGGCCGCGTGACCCAATCGGCGTAACGTTTCCTGCGCTCGGCATCCGGCGCACTGAAATCGAGACCGAGGTCGCCATTTAAAATCGAAAAGCCCGCCGGCACCACCTCGTCGCCCGGCGTCTCCGGACTGCCGCGGCGTAACACCTTCGTCACCACCGGCATTTGAAAACGCGCGATAAAACTGTGCCTCGGACCTTCCTCGGCGAGTGTGGCGATGAGCTGATGCAGACGCTCGGAGGCCTGTTTGCGTTCGGCATTGTTCGCGAGTTTCTGCTGCGCGGACTTTGTACTGCCCACTTCTTTCCAGGTGCCGTCGGCCTGTTGCGCCGAGATGCGATAGCCGGGGAGGAACGAGTTGTATCGCCCATCATCAAGGTAGTCGGTCTCGAAGTAATACTCGCGGTTGTTCGAGAAACGAAAGCGGCTGACCTCGCGCGGTTCGGTGAAATGGATTTCCACCCACGGCTTGTCCTTGCTGTCCTTGGGCGGGCGCGCCCTCCACGCCTGCGTCCCGAACTCGCCGTCGTTCGCGTGGCCGAGTTCGCCCCGCAACTGAGTCATGCTCTCGTCGGTGACGAGCTTCGTGCCGGCGGAGGCAAAAGCGAAGTTCTTCCGCTGGTCCGCAGGGCCAAAGACTTCTAGTTCATCAACCGCGACGAAGGACGCGTCGAATGCGATCCGCAGTGCCGAGGTCCTCGTCGCAGGAAACTGCAACTCCTTGAAACCGCCCCAATCCTCCTCCCAGACACCGCCGTCCTTGCGAAGAATGGACCGCTCGGTGGCCATCTTGCTGTAAAGCTCGTTCGCCCGCTGCTTGCGCGGGTGGTCATCACTCAGTTCGGGAAAACGCCCGCCAAACTCGACCCCCTGAAAGACAGCCGTGAGCGAGTAGTAGTCCTGAATCGAAATGGGATCGAACTTGTGGTTGTGGCAGCGGGCACACCCGACCGTCATGCCTAGCACCGAAGCGCCGACCGTCTGCATGATCTCGTCCAAGCGATCCGCCCGGGCCTGGCGCATCGCGGTCGGCTCCTGCCCGACCGTGGCCGCGGGCACGTGGGGACCGGCGACGAGAAATCCCGTCGCCTCGCCGACGCCAAACTGATCCCCTGCAAATTGCTCGCGAACAAACTGGTCGTAGGGCCGATCCTCGTTGAAGGCGCGAATCACGTAGTCGCGATAAATCCAGGAGTTCTTGCGGTAAAGATTCGCCTCGGAGCCATTCGACTCGGCCCAGCGGATGACGTCGAGCCAATGCTGCGCCCACCGTTCGCCGAAATGCGGCGAAGCGAGTAATTCTTCAATGAGCGAGGCATACGCGGCCTTCGCATCCGCCTTCGAGTCGGCGAGGAATATCTCCACGCGTTCCGGCGTGGGGTCGAGACCCGTGAGAAGAACGGACGCGCGGCGAATCAACGCGCGAGGATCCGCCGGCGGATTGTAGCCGAGTTGCTTCTCGCCAAGTTTTTCGAGCAGGAACGCATCAATCGGCGTCACCGCGCCCGAAACCTTCGGCACCGCGGGCCGCACCACCGGCTTGAGCGACCACAAGTCGGAGGTCACCTTCGCGACCGCATCCATCTGCCCCGGCCAGTTCGCTCCTTCGGCAATCCATTTTTCGAGCAACTTGATCTCGCCCGCGCTCAGCCGGTCTCCGTCCGGCGGCATGAATTCCTTGGGGTTCGGCGACTTGACCCGCTCCAGTAGGTGGCTCTGATCCGGCTTGCCGGGCTTGATCGCGGACAGTCCGGAGTCCCCGCCCGTCAACAGGGAAACTCGCCGATCAAGTCTCAGCTTCGATTCCTGCGTATCAGGCCCGTGACAGTCGAGGCAATACTTGTTCAGGATCGGCTCGATCTCTTTCACGAAATCCACATCCGCCGCCGCATCGCGCGCAACGACGAAAATAAGAATCAAGCTCACGACGATGACGCGATGGATCATGATGAAACGTTTCTCCCCGGCAGATTAGTTGAGGTATCCGGAGGATAGCCCGGTCAATGGCACTTCCTCAACGGTCTTCCGGCCGATGTGCGA
>JAFMJK010000218.1 GCA_017853515.1 Chthoniobacterales bacterium
TAAGGGGACCTTCGCAAGTGGCGCGCCGCTCCCAAGCGAACAGGCCATTACACGACAAATCGAGAAGTTTAAAGAACAACTCAAAATTGCTCAGAGAAAAATCGAGGATGCTGATCTGACGATAAGAAAATTGAAGTTCAACGACCAGCCTTTGCCCTCAGAAGCACCTCGTCCTGGCTCGTAGCTTTTGTAAACAGTTTGTAGAGCCAGCACGCGTTAAGCGACGAAATCTTTGGCACAAAAGGCCGTTCCTCGCGGAACGGCCTTTTGTTTGGTTTGGTCTGTAAACTGTAAACTGACGACCGCCAACTCACGGTTTCGCAGAGCGAAACCGTGTTAGTAGCGGTAGTGCTCGGGCTTGTAAGGGCCTTCGATCGGGAGGCCGAGGTATTCGGCTTGGTCCTTGGTCAGCTTGGTCAGCTTGACCCCGATTTTCTCGAGGTGCAGGCGGGCCACTTCTTCGTCGAGCTTCTTGGGCAGAACGTAGACGGCGGGCTTGTAGATGTCCTTGTTCTTCCACAGGTCGAGCGCGGCCAGGGTCTGGTTGCTGAAGCTGTTGCTCATGACGAAGCTCGGGTGGCCGGTGGCGCAGCCGAGGTTGACCAGACGTCCTTCGGCCAGCATGAAAATCTCGCGGCCGTCCGGGAAGACGTATTTGTCGAGCTGCGGCTTGATGTTGACCCGGTTCACGCCGGCCATGTTGTTGAGCTTGTCGACTTGGATTTCGTTGTCGAAGTGACCGATGTTGGCGATGACGGCCTGGTCTTTCATCTTCGTCATGTGGTCGAGCGTGATGACGTCTTTGTTGCCGGTCGTGGTGATGTAGATGTCGCCGCGGCCGAGGGTGTCCTCGATCGTGGTGACTTCGAACCCTTCCATCGCGGCCTGCAGGGCGTTGATCGGGTCGATCTCGGTGACGATGACGCGGGCGCCTTGTCCGCGCAGCGACTGGGCCGAGCCCTTGCCGACGTCGCCGTAGCCGCAAACGACGGCCACTTTGCCGGAGATCATGACGTCGAGCGCGCGGTTGAGTCCGTCGACCAGCGAGTGACGGCAACCGTAGAGGTTGTCGAACTTCGACTTGGTCACCGAGTCGTTGACGTTGAACGCGGGAACGAGGAGCTTGCCGAGTTCCTGCAGCTTGTAGAGGCGATGCACGCCGGTGGTGGTCTCTTCGGAGACGCCTTTCCACTCTTTGACCAGCTCGTGGAAGATGTAGGGGCTCTCGGCGTGGATTTTCTTGAGGAGGTCTTTGATCACCTTTTCCTCGTGGCTGCCGCTCGGGGTGTTGACCCAATCGTCGCCTTCTTCCAGCTCGTAGCCTTTGTGGAGGAAAAGAGTTACGTCGCCGCCGTCATCGACGACGAGCTGCGGTCCTTTGCCCTCGGGGCTGACGATGGCTTTCCAGGTGCAGTCCCAATATTCCTCGAGCGTCTCGCCCTTCCAGGCGAAGACGGGGATGCCGGCGGCGGCGATGGCCGCGGCGGCTTGGTCCTGCGTGGAGAAAATGTTGCAGCTGGCCCAGCGGACATCCGCGCCGAGATCGACGAGCGTCTCGATGAGCACGGCGGTCTGGATGGTCATGTGCAGCGAGCCGGTGACGCGCACGTCTTTGAGGGGCTTGTCCTTCGCGTATTTCTCGCGAATGGCCATCAGGCCGGGCATTTCCTTCTCGGCGATTTCGATTTCCTTGCGACCCCAGTCGGCAAGGGTGATGTCGGCGACTTTGAAGTCGTTGGCTACTTTGGTGGGTTTGATTGTTGCAGTGCTCATGGTGTTCAAGTTTTCAGTTTTCGGTGTTCAGTTTTTGTTCAGTTTGGGTTTCAGGGATTTGCGGAGGCCATTTAGCATGGCGGAGATTTGTTTTGCTTCGGTGATCAGGGTTTCGAGTGTGGCTTGTTCGATAATGCCAATACGACGGGCGATGTAGAGTTGGGTGCGTAATTCCGCGTTCGAGCCCAGCGCGATGCTGAGAAAGCGCTGGAAATCCGGCCCGCTGTTGCGCTCGCAACCTTCCGCGATGTTGGAAGGAACGGAGAGCGCGGCGCGCTGGATTTGGTCACGCAGCGTCCAGCTTTTGCAGTCGTCAAACAGACGGAAGACCTCGACCGCTTGGCGGCAAGCCCGCTGCCAGACCTCGAGTTCCTCGAACGACCGGTAAGCCATAGCTCTGTGGATTTGCTGAACACTGTAAACCGAATCACTGAAAACTCCGGCCGGTCACTTGAGACCGGCTTTGCGGCGGAGTTCCTTCGCTTTCGACGTGTCTTCCCACGGCGCGTAGGCAAGGCCGGATTTGTGGCCGAAGTGACCGTAGTTGGTCGTCTTGCTGTAGATGGGACGGAGGAGCTTCAGTTGCGCGACGATGTCGGCGGGTTTGAAGCTGAAGGTGCCGAGGACGGCGCGTTGCAGTTTGCGCTCGCTCACTTTGTTCGTGCCGAAGGTGTCGATGGTGACGGAGACCGGCTTCGGATATCCGATGGCGTAGGCGAATTGGATCTCGGCGCGGTCGGCCAAGCCGGCGGCGACGATGTTCTTGGCCACCCAGCGTCCCATGTAGGCGGCGCTGCGGTCGACTTTGCTCGGATCCTTGCCGCTGAACGCTCCGCCGCCGTGACGGCCCATGCCGCCGTAGCTGTCGACGATGATCTTGCGCCCGGTCAGGCCCGCGTCGCCCTGCGGTCCGCCGATGACGAATTTGCCGGTCGGGTTGACCAGATACTCGGTGTTCTTGGTGAGCAACTTGGCCGGAAGAACTTTCTTGATGAGATTGTTGATGAGGAATTTCTCGATGGTCGCGTGGGAAACACCGTCGGCGTGCTGCGTGGACACGACCACGGCAGTGATTTCCTTCGGCTTGCCGTTGACATAGCGGACGGAGACCTGCGTCTTCGCGTCCGGACGCAGCCACGGCACTTTGCCGCTCTTGCGGATCTTGGTCAGTTCGCGTCCGAGGCGGTGGGCGAACATGATCGGCGCGGGCATGAGTTCCGGTGTGTCATTGCAGGCGAAACCGAACATGAGTCCCTGGTCGCCGGCGCCCTGCTCGGAAGTCTTCTTGCCTTTGGCCTTCTTGGCATCGACGCCCTGCGCGATGTCCTGGCTCTGCTGGGTGATGGCCTTGGTGATGATCACTTTGTCGGCGTGGAAAACGTCGTCATCGTTGACATAGCCGATCTCGCGGATGGCATTGCGGACGATTTTTTCGAAATCGAGTTTGGCGTTGGTCGTGATCTCGCCGGCGAGGACAACCATGTTGCTCTTCACCAGCGTTTCGCAGGCCACGCGGCTCTTTTTGTCCTGCTCGAGGCAGGCGTCGAGGACGGCGTCGGAAATGGTGTCGCAAACTTTGTCGGGGTGGCCTTCGCC
>JAFMJK010000219.1 GCA_017853515.1 Chthoniobacterales bacterium
TGGCTTCAACCGCGGTGCTCGGCGCCACGATCATGATCTTGCCGTTTGTTTTCGCCGCCTTGGCCTTCATTTCTGCCGCGCTCACGCATCTCGCGCTCATGCTCATCGGGGGAGCCAAAAAATCTTTCGAAGCCACTTTTCGTGTCACCTGCTACGCGGGAGGCTCGACTGCTGTGCTGCAACTGCTGCCGGTCTGCGGCGCCTTGGCCGCGTGGATCTGGAATATTTTTCTCATGGTCACCGGCCTCTCGGAGGTCCACGGCATCAGCAAAGGCCGCGCCCTCGCCGCGGTGTTTTTGCCCACCCTCGTCTGCTGCGCGCTGATGGTCGGGGCAGGGCTGATGGTTGCCGCTGCAGCGGGTAGCGCCATGGGCCTGCTGGACGGGGCAGGGAAATAAACGCGCGGTGACTGTTCCGCCGCCGCTGCCCTGGGAGGTCCGGACGGCCCCGGAGCGTCTCGTCCTCGTTTTTGCGGCGGCAGCCGCTCTGGTCGGTGCCATGCTCTGCCTGGCGCACCACTCCGGTTTGGGTTTGTCTTTCTGCACATGGAAGGGAATCACCGGGCTGCCCTGCGCCGGGTGTGGAGGCACGCGTTCCGCGGTCATGCTTCTGGGGGGCGATGTCAACTCGGCGTTGGCCATGAATCCCGCGGCCGTTGTCGCCATGGTGGGCACGCTAGTTGTCACCATTTATGCCGGACTGGTCGTCGCGTGCCGTCTCGAACCGCTCCGTCCGACGTTCCTCCGCCCGAAGTTTTGGCGGTTCGCGCTCCTCGGACTTCTCGCGGCGAACTGGATTTATCTGCTGCTGGCCGGGCGAGTCTGATCCGCGCAGGCTTGTGTGCGGCCGCCACGGGTGTTTCATGACGGAATGGAAGCGCACTCGCAGCACCGCCCGAAGGTTGTTGTCGCGGGTGCCTCGGGGTTCGTCGGCACCGCACTTCTTCCGGTGCTGGCCGGACGCTGCGATATTGTTGCTCTCAGCCGCTCGGTCGCAACGCCTTTGCCGGGCGTGCAATGGGAACACTGCGATCTTTTCTCGCTGCTGCAAACCGAGCGGTCTCTCGCCGGCGCGGACTACGCGGTCTATCTCGTCCACTCCATGCTTCCCGCTCGGCTCACGCAGGCGCGCTTCGAGGACATGGACTTCATCCTCGCCGACAACTTTGCGCGCTCCGCGGCGCGCGCCGGCATCAAGCAGATAATCTACCTCGGCGGCATCATTCCCGATGACGCGCAGTTGTCGCGGCACTTGGCCAGCCGGCTCGAGGTCGAGCGCGTGCTCGCCGCGCGCGGTGTGCCCGTGACAAGCCTGCGCGCGGGACTCATCGTCGGCGCGCAGGGTTCTTCCTTCCGCATGGTTGTGCGTCTGGTCAGCCGTTCGCCCGTTCTGCTCTGCCCGCATTGGACGCGCTCGATGACCCAACCGGTCGCGCTGCGCGACGTGGTGCGGTTGATCGATTTTTGTCTCGGACGGCAGGAAATGTTCGGCCGCGCCTTCGATCTGGGCGGTCCTGAAGTGATGACCTATGTCGACCTCATGCGGCGCACGGCCGAACGGCTCGGACGGAAGCGCGTGATCGTCGCCGTGCCCTTCATCCCCACGCGTCTCAGTGTCTTGGCCACGCGGTTGGTCACCGGGGCGCATCGCGAACTCGTGGCGCCCCTTGTCGAAAGTCTGCGTCATGCCATGGTCGCCCATTCTCCGACTTTGCAGGAGCGCGCGGGCATCGAGGCGCAGTCGTTCGATGAGGCATTGGACGAAGTGCTGGCCGGAGAAAAAAAGCAATCCAGTGAGGCTGACAAGCATCTGTCCCGCCGCGATCCCAACGCGGAAGTCGGCCGCTATGTCTGCTCGATCCAACGCCTTCCGCTTCCCCCGGGGCACGATGCCATCTGGGTGGCCAAGGAATATGCGCGCTGGTTGCCCACGCTTTTCAAGTTTGTCCTGCGCGTCACGGTGGATACCGATCTCGATCTCGCTTTCCGTCTGGCCGGACTGAAGCGGCCCTTGCTCGAGTTGAGCTACTCCCGGGACCGTTCCTCGGCCGACCGTCCGCTCTATTACATCACGGGCGGATTGCTGACGCGCGAATCCGATCCGTCCGACGGTCGCGCTCCGGCCCGTCTCGAATTTCGCGAAAGTCCGGACCGCCGCAGCGTGCTCGCGGCGATCTTCAATTACCGTCCGTCGCTCCCGTGGTGGTTTTACCGGCTGACGCAAGCGCCCATGCATCTCATCGTGATGAAAATGTTCGCCTGGCATCTGGCCCGGCAGCGGCCGGTGGCGCGTCATGCACCCGAGGGGAGGGCGGTGGGGGAGGTATGACCGAACCGCGCGATCTCCTCGGTCGCCCGTTGCGGGATTTGCGCGTTTCGGTGACGGACCGCTGCAACTTCCGCTGTCCCTACTGCATGCCGCGCGAAGTGTTCGGCGAGGCGCACCGTTTCCTGCCCAAGAATGACATCCTCAGTTTCGAGGAAATCACGCGCGTTGTCTCGGCGCTGTGCGGCATCGGCGTGCACAAAGTGCGTTTGACGGGAGGTGAGCCGCTGCTGCGGCGCGATTTGCCGGAGTTGGTCCGCCGCCTGGCCGCTATCGGCACGTTGGAGGATCTTGCCATGACAACCAATGGTCTGCTGCTGGCGATGTCAGCGCAGGCCTTGAAAGACGCCGGGCTCCATCGCGTCACCGTGAGTCTCGACGCGTTGGACGATCAACTCTTTCGCCGCCTATCCGGCACAGATCGTCCGGTGGAACATGTTCTCGACGGGATCCGGGCCGCGCGTCTCGCCGGACTTCCCGTGAAGATCAACTGCGTGATCCAGCGAGGATTGAATGAAGACCAGGTCCTGCCCCTTGCCGAATGGTGCCGCGACGAAGGATACACCCTGCGTTTCATCGAATACATGGACGTGGGCAATCACAACCGATGGCACGCCGCTTCGGTTGTGCCCGCAACGGAGATCCGCGCGCGCCTCGAGAGTTTTTATCCCCTCGAGGCGGTGGAAGGCGCGACGCGTGGAGAGGTGGCGCGTCGCTACCGTTATGCCGACGGGGCGGGGGAAATCGGTTTTGTCACTTCGATCACCGAACCGTTCTGCCGCGATTGCCATCGCGCTCGGCTCACGGCGGACGGCAAACTGGTTACCTGCCTTTTTGCCGAGAACGGGGCGGACGTGCGGGGCTTGCTGCGGAGCGGGGCAGACGAGCGCGCGATACGGCAATTCGTCGCCCGGGTGTGGGGGCAGCGGGATGACCGCTATTCCGAGTTGCGCGCGGCAGTGCAGCCCCGCAAGAAAATCGAAATGTCTTACGTGGGGGGCTGATTCCGCGCTTGCGCGGTCGGTTGGCGGACTTATAAGGGT
>JAFMJK010000028.1 GCA_017853515.1 Chthoniobacterales bacterium
CGACCGCATCGATCACCTCGGCCTTCCCCACCACGGCGGAAAGCGGAAGTCCGTTGGCCAAACCTTTGGCCAGCACGAGCAAATCCGGCGCGACGCCGGACTGCTCGCAGGCAAAGAGAGTTCCGGTCCGACCGAATCCGGTTTGGATTTCGTCGAAAATCAGAACCACTCCGTGCTTGTCGCACCATTCGCGCAGCATGCGCAGGAAAGGCGCCGGGACCGGAATAAATCCGCCCTCGCCCGTCACCGGTTCGATGATCACCGCGGCGACATTCGTTTCGCCGATGTCCGCATGCGCGATTTCCTCGAAGCGTTCAAACGCCTCGCGGCATAAACACCGCGACAACGAACAAGGCAGCTTGCCCGGACAGACCGGTGCTTCGCCGTCCACCCCCGGCCAGCGGTAGAAATCCGGAAACGGTGCGCGGTAGATTTCCGAAGGGAACGGACCGAACCCGCTCTTGTAGGGGTTGGCTTTGCCGGTCAGCGCCATGGCCATGTAAGTGCGGCCGTGGAACGCGTGCTCGAAGCAAATCACCGCCTGGCGCTTGGTGTAGGCGCGGGCGAACTTGATCGCATTCTCCACCGCCTCGGCCCCCGAGTTGGCCAAGAATGTCTTCTTGGCGAAATTCCCCGGCGCGCGGTCATTCAGCCGCTTCGCGACCTCCACATAGCCTTCGTAAGCCACCACGTTGATGCTCGTGTGGAAAAATTTCTCCGCCTGCGCCTTGGCCGCCGCGACGACCGATGGTTCGCAATGTCCAAGATTCGTCACCCCGATCCCGCAGGCAAAATCGAGGAACGTATTCCCGTCCACATCGGTGATCGTCGCCCCCTCCGCCTTCGCCGCCACGATCGGCGTGGTATGAAATGGTCCCGGCGCCACATGCCTGCGGCGCTCCTCAAAAACCGCCTGACTCCGCGGACCAGGCACCGCGGTTTTTAGATCAATCGAAGCCATGGCTGAACTATAGCTTTGTTCTCCCCGCGGCGAAAGTCCGCGAGTCGGTTAGTTGCGCCCACCAAAGAGCAGATTGCCCTCGTTGTCGCCGAAGCGAAAAACGTAAATGCCCGATCTTCCGCCGGCAAAAGACACGGTCACGGCGAGATCCTCACCGAAGCGCGGCGATTCGCTGATCTGGAAATCCTCGACGAGGCTGTTACCCAGCACCGTTCGATTGTCGAGCAAGACGCAAAGCCGGTTCGCCTCCATATCCATGGCGAACAATGCTTGGTAGCTCCCGGCGGATCCGCTGAAGATGATCCACTCATCGAACTCAACCGCGCCCCGGTCAAAGCCGGTGAACGGGCCTTCGAAAAGTCCGTGGACTCGCGTGGACAGATCGGCCACGAGTTCCCTGCTTCCGTCGCGCCCGACCCGGTAAATCGCGCGGCCGTCATTTGTCAGATCGCCGGCGCGGGCTTGCGCGGCTCGGGTCTGAGTTTCGCGGTCCGGTGAGACATTTCCCAGGACAACCTCTTCCTCGCTGCCATCTTCGAGCAAGCACCGTGCCACGGGCGCGCCATCGCGCATTTCAAGAGCGGTGATTGCGGTCACCGCTTTTTGTCCCTCGCGCAACGTGTCTCCCTTTTGGACGAAGGCCGAGACACGTCCTTCACGATCAATACCGTAAACGCCTTCGCGCCCGAGCTTGGACACACCCTGTTTTGCTCCGTTGGCGACGAAGACCACCGAGCCGTCGCTTTCCAGAATGGCATCGCTGAGAAAATCAAAGAAGACAGGATGCGGATGGGTCGGGGCCAGAATGCGGGACGAAACAACTTCCTCGACCAGAACTGCGCGCGACGGTTCCCATGTCAGCGGGCGTTCATCAGCCCACACCGAGGTGGCGGCAAGAAGAAGAATGGCGGTTGGATAGCGCATCGCGGGCCGGATCGACCGGAATAAAACTCCCGCCGGAAGGGAGGAAAGGCAAAGTCTTTTTGCGCGGAACGGCGGCGTGCTTCTGGCTCTGTGTGACGAATCTCGCCCTGTCTACCGCGCGGCATCGGCATCGGCCCCCAACACTTTCGCATCCCAGGGCATGACCCGTTTTTGCGGCACCAGCGTGTTGGTTGGCTGCTCTCCCTTGGTCCGCGCACCGGAAGCGACAGCGGCGGATTCCGCGGGGAGGAAAACTCTTCCGCCCTCCGCGGCCGCCGCCATCGCGGGATCCTGCTTGGTCTTTCCCCCTGTGACCATCAAGAGCACCGCGATCGAAGCGGCGGCGGCCAAAGATACCGGCACGGCGAAGCGCACGATTTTGCGGCGCCGATGGAAAATCCTCTGGTTCTCCGCGATGGCGCGGAGCAAACGCTCGCGCGCCCGGGGCTCGAGGCCCTCCTGCGGTTCGACCATGATCTGCTCGAGCGCGTCGGCGACGCGCGATGTCGATTGCAACTCGCTCTGCAAATCCGTGTCCGCGGCCAGATCGGACTCGAAAGCGTCGCGCTCCTTCCCGTGCAATTCGTTAAGCGCGTAGGCGGTGGTATTCGTTTTGTTCATGTCGGCAGTATGTCGCTGTTTTCGGCCAGCCATTGGCGGCGCAAAGTTTTCACCGCGTCGTGCAGCTGCACGCCGACGGTGGAGACACTCGTCTTCAAAGCCTCGGCCATTTCCTTGTAGCTGAGGCCGGCTTCGAATTTCAGTTTGATCAACTCGCGCTGCTGACGCGGCAAACCGGCGACCAGTTCGCGCAAACGGCCCGCGTCCTCTTCGGCGATGGCACGGTGATCCGGTCCCGCTTCGCTACTCGCAAAATCCATGTCCTCGATCGGCTCGGTGCTGAAGCGCACGATCTTGCGGCGATGGTCGAGGGCGCAGTTGCGGCAGACGAGGAAGAGCCACGGACGCAACCGCGGCTCCAAGGCGACCACGTCCTGCCGGCTGAGGCGCAGAAATGTCTCCTGCACCGCATCGCGGGCCGACTCGAGGTCGCCGGTGATTTCCTTGGCGTAGCTCACCAGTATCCGTTCATAGCGCCCGAGCGCTTCAGTAATGATCGATTCGGGGGACATGCTTCATACCGGGTCAACGCACGGGCCGGTCGTTTGTTAGGAAAAATCAGTAGGGCCCGCGGATGTGCCCGTGAACCTCGTCGCGGTAAAATCTTGCCAGCTCCTCGCGGAGCGAACCGGGCAGGGACGGAAGAGCGGACACCGCCGCATTTTCCCTCGCCTGCGCCACCGAGCTCGCTCCGGGGATGATGACCGAGACCGCCTCGTGGTCCAAAATCCAACGCATGGCCATCTGCGCCATGGTCATGCCGGACGGCACGAGCGGCTTGAGCCGGCCGACCAGCTCCGCGCCTTTGGCCAAGGTGAGACCGGCGAAGGTTTCGCCCACGTTGAAGGCTTGGCCGTCGCGGTTGTAATTGCGGTGATCGGTCGCGGGAAATTTTGTCGACGCGTCGAACTTCCCCGACAACAACCCGCTGGCCAACGGAAGACGCGCGATGATACCGACGCCGGCTTCGCGTGCGCGGGGAAACAACTCCGCGGCCGGTTTCTGACGGAATAAATTGAAGATGACCTGCAGCGAGAGCAGTCCCTGCTGCCCGAGGCAAAGCATCCCCTCCTCCACCGTTTCCACGCTCGCGCCGAAATGACGGATGATTCCGTCCGACTGAGCGCGACGCAGCCAATCGAAGATGTCCCCGGTGCGCAACACGGAGATCGGGATGCAGTGGAGTTGCAGCAGATCGATCGTCGCGACGCGCAGGCGGCGGCGCGATTCGTCGATGGCTTGGCGCAGTCCCGCTTCGGTGTGTTTGTCCGGATACGCCTCGGGTCCGCGTCCGTATTTCGTCGCGACCACCGCGCTCTCGCCGCGCCCGGAAAGAAAATTTCCGATCCACTCCTCGCTCCGTCCCCCGCCGTAAACATTGGCCGTGTCGAAAAAATCCACGCCGCACGCAAGCGAGGCTGACAGAATTTCGTCCGCCGTCCCCTCGTCTATCGCGCCCCAGTCACCGCCGAACTGCCAGCATCCGAGACCCACCTCGCCGATGGTGAATCCGTCTTGGCCGAGCGTGCGTGTTTTCATGCGCCGGCGACTTGTTTCGCTCCCTTTTGCTTGCGGATCCACACGGAAAGCAAAGCCACATCGGCCGGAGTCACGCCGCTGATGCGCGAGGCTTGGCCGAGGGTGGATGGACGGATCTGCGCGAGTTTTTGTCGCGACTCGTTGCGCAGTCCGGGGATCGATGCGTAATCGAGATCCATCGGCACCGGGTGCTCTTCCTGGCGCTGATGGCGCGCGACGGATTCCATTTCGCGACGGATGTAGCCCTCGTATTTGAGGTCCGTCTCAACCTGCGCCCAAATGTCCGCCGCAGCCAAACGCCGGATATCCTCCGGCAAGGCGGACACGAAGTTCTCGGGGCGACGGATCCATTGCGAAATCGTAATGCCTTCATGGCGAACGACTTGTGATTTTTCTTTAAGTCCTTCAATGGCCATCGCTTTCGCCGATGTCTTGGCGTGTCGCTCGGACGAAATCAGCCCCGCTCCCCTCGCCTTGTCGGCCAAGCGCAGGTCGGCATTGTCCTGGCGCAGGAGCAAACGGAACTCCGCCCGGCTGGTGAACATGCGATACGGCTCGGGTGTGCCGCGCGTGACCAAATCGTCGATGAGCACGCCAATGTAACCCTCGGAACGTTCCACGTGGAACGCCGGCTTGGCATCCAGCTTGAGCGCCGCATTGGCCCCGGCAACCAAACCCTGCGCTGCCGCTTCCTCATAGCCCGAAGTCCCGTTGATCTGCCCGGCCAGATAAAGTCCGGCCACGGCTTTGGTTTCCAAGGTCGGCTGCAGCTGGGTCGGCGGACAATAATCATACTCGACGGCATAGCCCGCCCGCAGGATGTGTGCATTTTCCAGTCCGGGCACGGACCGGATGAAGGCCAACTGCACCTCGAAGGGCAAGCTGGTCGACACGCCGTTGACGTAATACTCGCCGGTCTGGCGGCCTTCAGGTTCGAGGAAAAGTTGGTGGCGGTCCTTGTCGGCAAAGCGGACCACTTTGTCTTCGATGGAAGGACAATACCGCGGCCCGACGCCCTCGATGATCCCGGCATACATGGGTGACTTGTCGAGGTTGGCCCGGATGATTTCGTGCGTGCGGTCGTTGGTGTAGGTGATCCAGCAGGGCATTTGTTCCACGTGGAACTGACCGTCCGCCCAGCGGTTCAGGCTGAAAGGGCCACCGGATTCCTCGGCCAACTCCTCCGGGAAAAAGCTGAAGGTGGGGGCAGGGGAGTCACCGTCCTGACGTTGGCACTGGGAGAAATCAATGGTCCGCCCGAGCAAGCGACAAGGGGTTCCGGTCTTGAACCGCTCGACGGACAAACCGAGTTCCCGCAGGGAATCGCTGAGGGTCGAAACCGCATCGCCCATCCGTCCGCCGGTCGTCTGCTGCAGACCGACATGGAGAAGTCCGCGCATGAACGTGCCCGTAGTCACCACCACCGACCGCGCCCGGTAGCGCAGGCCGAGGTTTGTTTCGACGCCGACCACCGCATCGTTTTCGACCAGAATCCGCACCGCATTGCCTTGCAGGAGGTGGAGGTTGGGGGAGTGCTCCAGGACCCACTTGAGCCGGAATTGGTAAGCCTTCTTGTCGCACTGGGCCCGGGGGGCCTGCACGCTCGGGCCTTTGCGCGCGTTGAGCATACGAAACTGGATCCCCGTCGCATCCGTGTTCTGACCCATCACACCACCGAGCGCATCGATCTCCCGGACCATGTGTCCTTTGGCTAATCCGCCGATCGCCGGGTTGCAGGACATCTGCCCGATGGTGTCCAGGTTTTGCGTGAGAATGCCGGTCTTCGCCCCCAGCCGCGCAGCAGCCAAACCCGCCTCAACCCCGGCATGCCCGGCGCCCAAAACGAGGACATCAAAGGTCTCCGGATACTCGTACATGCTGGCCAAGTTCCACGTGGAACGTTAGGGACGATCCAAAATTCCTGTGCAAGGGCGGGGGAGTAATTCCGAGAGACGATAGGCTATTGTATTGCCGCGGAAGGTTCCGAGGATCACCTCCATGTCCGGATCAAACTCGGCCAGCACCTGCCGGCAAGCGCCGCAAGGCGAGGCGGGTTCCTGCGTGTCGGTGGCAATGACGATCTTGGCAAACTCGCGGCAACCCGCCGCCACCGCGGCGAAGACCGCATTGCGCTCGGCACAGATGGTCAGACCGAAGCTGATGTTCTCCACATTGCATCCCTCGAAGACACGCCCGTCCTTGGTCACCAGCGCCGCACCCACCAAAAATTTGGAATAGGGGGCGTAAGCACGCTGGGCGACGCTTTTTGCTATCTTAAGTAGTTCGTTATCAGTCACTTGATTAAAGATTGCGCCAAATTCAGCGCCGCGCAGCATTCGGCGGCCGTTGCTGCCGGGCTTGGCCCAAGAAATCCGAATGTAGAAGTCACACCCATCGCGCGCAAGCCGCACCTCGCTTATTCACCGCGCTCACCACGCGCCTGCGCTGCATCATGATGTGAAGTTTCCGTGTCGCTCGCCGCTCCCGTTTCGCGTTGCCAAAAAACTTTTTTTCCGCAACATTTTCGCTCCCTTCAGGCACACTGTTTGCCGAGCGGAAATGTCCGCAACGCAACCAAAGACACCTATCGTGAGCGTAGCCCGAGCCGAAAAACCCAAGACCGCATCCAGCCCTGTCGATTACGCCAAGGCTCCGGTCAACGCCAACCTGACGCCCGAGCAGAAGCTCGGCTTCCTTGCCGACATGCTGCGCATCCGCCGCTTCGAGCAGGCATCGCTCAAACTTTACCAGCAGGGGAAAATGGGCGGGTTCCTCCATCTTTACATCGGCCAGGAATCCGTTGCCGTCGGCACCTGCGCGCTCATGGGTCCGAACGACCACGCCATCACCGCTTACCGCGATCACGGCCACGCGCTCGTCGTCGGCATGTCGATGAACGAATGCATGGCCGAGCTTCTCGGCAAAGCGACCGGTTGCTCGAAGGGCAAGGGCGGGTCGATGCACTTTTTCGCGCCGGACAAACGCTACTGGGGCGGACACGGCATCGTCGCCGGACAAACCCCTCTCGGTCTCGGCATAGCCTTCGCGCTGAAATACAAGGGGCTCAAAGGTTGCTGTCTCGCTTACCTGGGCGACGGCGCGGTCAACCAGGGTGTTTTCCACGAATCGCTCAACCTCGCTTCGCTCTGGAATATCCCGGTGGTCTACATCATCGAGAACAACCAATACTCCATGGGAACCAGCCTCGCGCGCTCCTCGGCGATCAAATCCTGCCTGGCCGAGCGGGCCGCGGGTTATGACATGGATTGGGACCTCGTCAACGGCGAGAATCTATACGAAGTGCGGGCCAAAACATGGGATGCGATGGAACGCGCCCGCGAGAAGTGCAAACCGTGCGTGCTCGAGATCGATACCTACCGCTACTACGGACACTCGGTCGCCGACGCCAACGCCAAGAAATACCGCTCGCCCGAAGAAATCGAATTCTACAAACAGAACCACGACCCGATCACGCTGTGGGAAAACCGCCTCAAGGAGGAGGGGGTGGCGACCGATGAGATCATCGCCAAGATCGACAAAGCCGCGAAGGAAGAAACCGCCGCGTCCGTGCAGTTCGCCGAAGACAGTCCGTTCCCCGAGGTGCAGGACATCTTCGACGACATCTACTACGAGGTCGACATGGGCACCGAAGCCGGCAAAACCGGCCGCCACTTCTTCAACGACTAGGTCTTACATTTCTTCCTTCATCCTTCTCACTTCATCCTTTCCCGCGATGCCCGTCATCACCTACCGCCAAGCCCTCAACGACGCCTTCGCCGAGGAACTCGAGCGCGACGAAAATGTTTTCCTCATGGGCGAGGAAGTCGCCGAATACAACGGCGCCTACAAGGTCACCGAAGGATTGTGGAAACGTTTCGGCGACAAACGCGTCATCGACACGCCGATCAGCGAAGCGGGATTCATCGGTCTCGGGGTGGGGGCGGCCATGATGGGACTGCGCCCGGTCATGGAACTCATGTTCTGGAGTTTCGCCTACGTCGCCTACGACCAGATCATCAACAACGCCGGTTGCGTGCGCTACATGTCGGGAGGACTGATCAATTGCCCGCTCGTCATCCGCGGTCCGGCCAACGGCGGCACCAATGTCGGTGCCACCCACTCGCACACGCCGGAAAACTTTTTCGCCAACACACCGGGATTGAAAGTCGTCTGCCCCGCCACGCCCTACGACGCCAAGGGTCTCATGAAGACCGCCATCCGCGACAACGATCCGGTGTGCTTCATGGAAAACACCCTCCTCTACGGCGACCAGGGTGAAGTTCCGGAAGGCGAATACCTCATCCCCATCGGCGTGGCCGACGTGAAACGCGAAGGCACCGACGTGTCGCTCATCGCCCACGGACGCGCCGTGCTGACCTCGCTCGCCGCCGCGCACCGCCTTCACGAGGAATTCAACATCTCCGCCGAAGTCGTCGACCTCCGCAGCATCCGTCCGCTCGACGAGCAAACCATCCTCGACAGCGTGCGCAAAACGCACCGCGCCGTTCTCGTCGACGAGAACAAGCCCTTCTGCGGCGTCTCCTCGCAGATCGCCACCATGATCCAGGAACACGCTTTCGACGATCTCGACGCGCCCATCCAACGTGTCTGCTCGCTCGACGCGCCGGCCATCTACAGTCCCCCGATCGAAAAGCAGCAACTCCCCACCGCCGACCGCGTCATCCAAAAAGTCCTCGCTGTCTGCTGACGATTTTTCACTCGTCACTCGTCACTTCTCACTCTTCACTTTCCGTCCATGCCCGCCGTCACCATGCCCAAACTGAGCGACACGATGCTCGAGGGGACGCTCGTCAAATGGCGCAAAAAGAAAGGCGATAAAGTCGAAGTCGGGGACATCCTGGCCGAGGTCGAAACGGACAAAGCCACGATGGAAATGGAATCGTTCGACGACGGAACGATCAGCGAGCTGTATGTCGAGGAAGGCGCCGTGATCAAAGTCGGCGACCGGATCGCCCTCATTCTCGGCGACGGTGAAACCGCCGACAGCGCCGCCAAAGCCAAACCCGCCGCGGCGGAAAAGAAAACTTCCGCGCCCGCCGCAACAACCGCGCCCGCCGCGAAAATTCCCGCGGCCCCCGCACCGCGCGGCGCCGCACCGGCTGCCAATGGACGCATCAAAGCCTCCCCGCTGGCCCGCAAGATCGCCGCATCCCGCGGCGTGAACCTTTCCGCTCTCGCCGGCACCGGACCCGGCGGACGCATCGTGAGGAAGGATGTCGAAACAGCCCCGACCGGAGGGGTGGGGGGATCGGTTTCCGCCGCGCCCGCCATCCGCGCCGCCCGCGGCATCGCCGGCGAGGAAAAATCCATCCCGCTCACCGGCATGCGGAAGACGATTGCCGAGCGTCTCCTCGCCAGCAAAACCCAGATCCCGCATTTCTATCTCAGCGTGACGATGGACGGCGGACCGCTCATGGCCCTGCGCAAGGAACTCAATGCCATGGCGGAGAAGGACGGCGGACAAAAGCTCACGGTCAACGATTTCATCCTGCTCGCCGCCGCACGTGCCGCGGCCGAAGTGCCGAAGATCAACGCGGCCTACGATGGCGATGCCATCATCGAATACAAAGACGTGAACCTCGCCGTCGCCGTGGCCATCGAGGACGGACTGATCACTCCGGTGATCAAAAAGGCGAGCACACTTTCCCTCCGGGAGGTCAGCGCCCAGATGAAAGAACTCGCGGCCAAGGCGCGCGGCAAAAAACTCAAACCCGAGGAATACCAGGGCGGCACCATCACGCTCTCCAGCCTCGGCGGTTACGGCATCGATGATTTTCTGCCCATCATCAACCCGCCGCAGTCCTTCATCCTCGGTGTCGGCGCGATCACCAAGCAGGCCGTCGTCAACGAGCACGACCAAATCGTCATCGGACACCGCCTCGTCATTTCGGGCAGCGGTGATCACCGCGTGGTCGACGGCGCCGTGGCCGCGGAATACATGAACGCCCTCCGCCGCCTCGTCGAAAAACCGGCGCTGCTTCTTCTCTGACGTTTGGCGTTGTTTCAGTTCTGTCTTTCTGGCTGAAAACTGCAGACTGAACACTGCCAACTGTGCTTTTAGCACTGAACAAACCCTACGGCGTCCTCTCGCAGTTCACGCCGGATCATCCCGGACAACGCACGCTGTCCGAATTTGCTCTCCCGAAGCACGTCTACGCCCTCGGGCGCCTCGACCGCGACAGCGAAGGCCTGCTTCTTCTTTCCGACGAGCCCGGCTTGAACACCAAGCTCCTTGATCCGAAAAACGCGCACGCGCGCACCTATTGGGCACAAGTGGAAGGGGAGGTGACCGAAAGCGCGCTGCAAAAATTGCGCACCGGCGTGGTGATCGAAGGACGCAAAACCCTTCCCGCCGAAGCCAAACTGATCCATCCCGACCTTCCCCCGCGCGATCCACCCATTCGCGAACGGAGAAATATTCCCACCAGTTGGCTCGAACTGTCCCTGCACGAAGGCCGCAACCGCCAGGTGCGCAAAATGACCGCTAGCGTCAACTTCCCGACCCTCCGCCTCATCCGCGTCACCATCGGCCAATTCCGTCTCCCTCCAGACCTCGCCGCCGGCCAGTGGCGCGAACTCACCGCAAACGAGCGGGCCCGAATCTTCTCAAATCTCCAATTTCAAATCTGAAATTCCCGGCTTCCCTTCCTCCCTCCCGCTCACTTCCCCTGACACTCCGGACACCACGCCGTCGTCCGGCCCCCGATCGTCGCGCGCATCAAAATCGCGCCATCCCTCGGACACTTTCCTCCCCGCCGCCAGCGGTGCCGGAACAACCATGAAGTGGGCGGCCGCCCGTATTTGTCGCCGATGATTTTCAACGCATCACGGCACAGTTGCTTCGTCTCGCGCCAAAACATTTCACCTTCTTCCTCGTCGAGCGTTCCCGCTTTGCGCGCGGGATGGAACTTGCACCGCCAAAGGATTTCATCGGCCATCCAATTGCCCACGCCCGGAAACCGCTCTTGCTGCAACAACACCGCCTTGAGCGGACTTCCCTTTCTCCGCCGCAAATAATCCGCCACCGCCTTGAGGGTGAAACTCCTCGATACCACCTCGGGCGGAAGGGACGTCCACCACGCCGGTTCGGTGCTCGCCTCGAACTTCAACGCCCCGAACATCCGCGCATCGCGGAAAACAAGCGACCGCCTCTCTTGCCGGATGACCAAGTGGTCATGCTTCCCCGGCTCATGATCCCCCTTCTTGACGAGCAATTTCCCCGTCATCCCCAAGTGCAGCCCCAAGCTCGCCTCCCCGAAAACAAAACGCATCTGTTTTCCTTTCGTTTCGATGCCCGTCAGCCTTTTTCCCTTCAGTCCGCGCCGAATTTGCGCCGGATCCGCCGTGCGGTAAATCCGCGCCCGGTCCCGGCAAACCACCTCGACGACCCTATCCCCGAGCCCCGGCGCCCACTTCTTGGAATAAAAAGCCACCTCGGCGAGCTCCGGCATGCCCGGATCCTAACGCCTTTGCTGAAAACTGAACACCGAACACGGAAAACTTTTCCTTTCCGTTCCTTCTTGAGCCTACCGCGCTAAAAAAGCATTCTACGCGACCTTATGGCTTACGATCTCATCGTGGTTGGCGGCGGCCCCGCCGGATATGTCGGCGCGATCCGCGCCGCCCAGCTCGGCAAAAAAGTGGCGTGCGTCGAAATGGACCGCGCCGGCGGCACCTGCCTCAACTGGGGCTGCATCCCGACCAAGTCGCTCCTCCGCAACGCCGAACTTTACCAGCTGATGAGCAAACATGCCGGCGAGTTCGGCATGACGTTCGACAAACTTTCCTTTGATTGGACCAAAGTGATCAGCCGGAGCCGCGGCGTGGCCGACAAACTGGCCGGCGGCATCGAGATGCTCTTCAAGAAAAACAAAGTCGATTACATCCGCGGCAGCGGAGCCGTGCCGAAGGCCGGCGTGGTCGAAGTGACAGACAAAGACGGCAAAAAAACCACCCACACCGCCTCGAAAATTCTCGTCACCACCGGCGTCGTCTCGCGCGAAATGCCCGGCTTCCCCTTCAACGGCAAAAGCGTCATCGGCAGCAAACAAGCCATGGTCCTGCCCGAGCAACCGAAGGAAATCATCATCATCGGCGCCGGCGCCATCGGCATCGAGTTCGCCTATTTCTTCAACGCCTTCGGAACGAAGGTCACCGTGGTCGAAATGATGCCCAACATCCTCCCGGTCGAGGACACGGACGTCTCCGTCGCCCTGGAAAAATCGCTGACCAAACAAGGCATCCGCATCCTCACGGGAACCAAAGTCGAAAAAGCCGAAGCCACGCACAAAGGCGTCAAACTGACCGTCAGCGGCAAAGCGAACGAAACCCTCGAGGCGCCGTTCGCCCTCGTGGCCATCGGCGTCACGCCGCTCATGCCCGAAGGACTCAAGGTGAACCTCGATCCGAAAGGATGGATCCAAACCAACGACCGCTACGAGACATCCGTGCGCGGAGTCTTCGCCGCGGGCGATATCATCGGACCCCCGTGGCTCGCCCACGTCGCCAGCTTCGAGGCCATCCAGGCGGTCGAAGGAATGTTCGCCGGCAAATCGCCGCGCAAAGTCACCGTCTTCCCGGGCTGCACCTACTGCGAACCCCAAGTGGCCAGCGTCGGCATGACCGAACGCGCCGCGAAGGAAAAGGGCCTCAAATACAAAGTCGGCAAATTCCCCTTCATGGCCAGCGGCAAAGCGCTTGCCGTGGGCGAAAGCGAGGGGTTCGTCAAAATCATCTTCGGCGAACCGCACGGCGAAATCCTCGGCGCGCACATCATCGGCGCCCACGCCACGGAAATGATCGCCGAGCTGGGCCTGGCCATCGAGATGGAGGCAACGCACGAAGAGCTCATCACGACCATCCACGCGCATCCCACGCTCAGCGAATCCGTGCACGAAGCCGCCGAGCAATCCCGCGGCCACGCCATCCACATCTGACCGGGCGCTGGCGCGGCGGATCAGGGATATGTGGAGAAACTCCGCAGTTTCCTGTCGGCGTCGAAGCGGATAGCCATGTCCGTCTTCATCCCGGTGACGGGATGGATGATCCGGTCGAAAAAAACCCAGCGGAAGCCGCCCTCGTTTATGACATTTGGTGATCCCAACACCGCTTGCGCTGTTTCCATGTCGCTTATGCCGGACGCTTCTGCAGCCTCGACCCATTCGTCGCGCCCATAAGCTGCACCGGCTTTGATCGCGCTGCGGTATTTCTCGCCTTCGCTCAGCGCCGCTGTCGATCTCTCGGTCTCCATTCGGGCGCCGGCGGCGTGCTTTTCCCAAGCGAGAAAGAAAATGGCGAATCCCACCGCTACAGCCAGGAGAAAGGCCAGGCGCAGCGGGGTGTTGTTTTTCTGCCACGGCGGCGGGGGCGGAGGGGCGCTTAATTCGAAGGGAAAAAACGCGTCCTTTTTGATGGCCGAAATTTTGTCCAGATCGCGCTTCGCCTGGAAATTTTCCCAATCTTCCATTCCCTCGCACCAGTAGAGCATGTCGGTGCCGATTTCTTTTTTGCGCTGCATTTCGTGCAACTGCGCGCTGGTGAACGGACCGCTCACTTCGCCCTTGTCGCAGAGGTAAACTTGCACTCCCGAGGACTAGCGCATCGGCAAAAAGCCCGTCAAGAGACGCCGGGCGCGCTTGAGCCGTGCCTATCAAATCACAGGATAATCCGTATACCCCTTGGCCCCCGGCGTGTAGAACGTCGTCTGATCCGGCGCATTGAGCGCTGCGCCCGACTGCACGCGCGCCGGCAAATCGGGATTCGCCAAAAACGGTGTCCCGAAGGCGACGGCATCGAGTTTCTTTTCCGCGATCGCTGCCGCCGCTTCCTCCGGCGAGTAACCCATGTTGCCCACCAGCACCCCGCGATACGCCGAACGCGCCGCGGTGATCACATCCCCGCTTTGCTGGCCGAGGAAATCGGCGCGCATGACATGCCAATAGGCCAGCCCGAGCCCGCTCAGTTTCTCGCCGAGCCAAGCGACAAGTCCGATCGGATCGCTGTCGGTCATGCTGTTGTAACTATTGAGCGGCGAATTGCGCAGACCCACACGTTCCGCGCCCCACACGCCCGATACCGCTTCGAGCACTTCGAGCAGCAACCGCGCACGATTCTCGATCGGTCCGCCATACGGGCCAGTCCGCTTGTTAGCCCCATCGCGCAGAAATTCATCGAGCAAGTAACCGTTCGCCCCGTGCAGCTCGACGCCATCGAAGCCGGCCGCCTTCGCGTTCTCCGCCGCCTTTTTGAAGCCGGCCACGATCCCCGGAATCTCGGCGTCGGATAATTCCCTCGGCACAACATACGGTTTCTTTCCTTCGGGAGTGTTCACTTCGTCACCCGTGATCGCTATCGCGCTCGGCGCCACCGGTTGCGCGCCGTTGTTGAAGAACGGATGACACGCCCGTCCCCCGTGCCAAATCTGCAGAAAGATCCGTCCGCCCGCTCCATGCACCGCATCGGTCACGATCTTCCACCCCGCCACCTGAGCGTCATTGTAAATCCCGGGTTCGGCATAGAACGCCGAATTGCCCTCCATCGCCATGGTCGCCTCGGCGATGATCAAGCCCGCGGTGGCCCGCTGCGCGTAGTATTGCGCCATCAGCGTCCCCGGCACATGCCCGGGTTCCGCGCGGCACCGGGTGAGGGGAGCCATGAACAAACGGTTGGGGACTTCCATCGCGCCCACGCGCAA